>CAKRLC010000001.1 GCA_934358955.1 uncultured Roseburia sp.
TTCATCATGTCTTACACCTCCTTGAATGTTAGAATGATATAATCATTTCCATAAGTATTTTGTATTCCTTGTAAGCCTAAAACCAATGATTTCATGAGTAAATCAGCGTCATGACCAGCCGGTGAGTGAAACTTTAACTGTATCATACCGGTCTCTTCATCAGAATCTGTAGAGAACTTCTCTTTCGTATACATACCAAGAGAATTGATCGTGTTGATCACCAGTGCAGAAATCCCTGCACAGACAATATCTTCACCTTCCTCTGCATATCCTGCATGTCCAAGACAGTCAAAACCTAAAAACGCATGATCCTGGTTTCTGAAAATCGTTATCTTAGTCATAACAATCTTCCTTATCGATTACGCATTAATTTTTTCGATTTTAACCTGTGTAAACGCCTGTCTGTGGCCGTTTTTGTTGTGATAACCGGTTTTTCTCTTATACTTGTAAACGATAACTTTTTTACCTCTGCCTTCTTTAACTACAGAAGCTTCTACAGATGCGTTAGCTACGTCTGCTCCAACTTTCATTCCGTTGTCAGAAACTGCTAATACCTGATCAAAAGTTACTTTCTCACCAGCTTCAACACCAAGTTTTTCAATGGTAATGATATCACCTTCGGAAACTTTATACTGTTTACCACCTGTTGCGATAATTGCGTACATATGGCACCTCCTATTATCATTACTCGCC
Source organism: uncultured Roseburia sp. (assembly GCA_934358955.1). GTDB lineage: Bacteria > Bacillota > Clostridia > Lachnospirales > Lachnospiraceae > Roseburia. The sequence goes on from CAKRLC010000001.1 coordinate 694, forward strand.
AGTTGTGGTTTCTACGAAATCGCAGAATTTGAGACCTCACTGTGCGGCATACTTCGTTACTATAGCATAAGGATAGAGTTTCGTCAAGTGTTTTTTGTGGAAAATATAAAAAAATAAAATGTAAACTGCAACAAGATATTTGTTGACAATGACGCCTGCACAGTGCTACTCTATAACTCATAGGATTCTGGTATCAAAAGGTCTTATTGATATGGACAGATTTATGACACCAAAGTCCGCATAGAGAAGACTATTCATATGAGAGGATCGAATTATGACGACACAGAACACAGAGGATACAATACTTACAAAAGAAGAAGCGCTTGCTATTTTAAATACACCGGATAACGAGTTAGATGAGCTGATCGCCCGGGCAGAGAAGCTTCGCAGAAAATATAAGGGGAACAAGGTTGGAATCAATATTTTAACCAATGCCAGAAGTGGAAACTGCTCCCAGGACTGCGCATATTGCGCACAATCCTGCCGCTCTACTGCTGCAATTGACAAGTATCGCTGGGTAGAGGAAGAAAAACTTTACAACGATAATGAATTTGTAAATAAAAACCATCTTGCAAGACACTGTATCGGCTTAAGTGGAATGAAGTTTTCGGACGCCGAGATTGAGGAGCTTGCCGGAAAAATCCGTAAAATGAAAGAAACAGGAACGCACCTCTGCTGCTCCATTGGATTTTTAACGGAAAAACAGGCACGGATATTAAAAGACGCCGGACTTGACCGCATTAACCATAACTTAAACAGCAGCAGATCATTCTATCCGAACATCTGTTCTACACACACCTTTGATCAGCGTGTTGCCAATATTAAAATGCTGCAGAGCCTTGGATATGAGATCTGCAGCGGTGGTATTATTGGTATGGGAGAAAGCAAGGAAGATGTTGTCGATATGCTGTTAGAGCTTCGTGAAATCAATCCGGAAGCAATCCCGATCAACTTCCTGCTGCCGATTGAAGGAACCCCACTTGCCAATAAAGATACATCCGGACTGACGGCTGAATATGGACTGAAGGTTCTCTCCCTTGCAAGAATCCTCGTTCCGCAGGCAGACATCCGCTGTGCTGCAGGACGTGAGGTTTATTTCAAAGGAGAAGAAAAACGGCTATTATCCGTTGTAAATTCCATCTTTGCCTCCGGTTATCTGACCGAAGACGGCCAGGGCATCGAGGATACCATCCGGGTGATCGAGGATGCCGGATTTACCTATGAGATTGAATCTGCATAGAAATAAGAATCCGTTAATTCATTTTAAGACTGTCTCTTAAAGATTTTTTAATCTTTTTTCTGGTTACTTCTACCAGCCCGAGCTTCGTCATGTCGATGAGATCTGTTTTTACAGAATCTTCTTTCAGGCATGCACGAAGCTCTTTTAATAAAATGGCTTCATCTTCTTTAACCGGAAGATTGATAAAATCAATGATGATAATGCCGGAAATATTACGGAGCCTGAGCTGGTAGGCAATTTCTTTTGCTGCTTCTATATTAATACGGAGCAGATTCTCTCGCATATCTTTTTTGTTAATATTCTTACCGCTGTTGACGTCAATTACGGTAAGTGCCTCTGTGTGCTGCAATATGATCGATGCTCCGGATTTAAGCCAGATCTGTTCCCGAAGAGCCTTTTCGAGAAAAGATTTTACACTGTAAAGCGAAGATAATGACAGCATCGGGTCGTGATAATATGTTATGGTCAAAGGTTCTTCTGCTGTCTTGGAAACAGGTATCTGAAATTGATCAACCGGGACAGGAAGAACTCCTGTTGTATACAATTGATCCTGACAGATCCCGTAGTCCATACAGATTGTTTCAAAAAGCATCCGGTCATCGGTAAGAATTTCACCAATGGATCCATCACGTTGGTTTTTCAGTTCCTCCAGATAAGATGGTCTTGCTTTTTTTAAAATACTATAGCAGGTTTTATGTGGTGCACTCTCCCGGATGGACATCCACTCCTGTTCCAGACCGCGGATCTCCTGGATCAAAATGTCATCGGATACACCTGCAGCGTTTGTACGGACGATCAGTCCATAGGAGTCGGTATCAAATTCCTGCAATAATTCCTTGTAATGGTTTTTCTGTTCTTTTGTAAGCTTCGAGGAAATACCAAGTCTGCGGTTTGCCGTTGTAAGTACGGCATACTTTCCTGCAAAGCTCAGATTGGCAGTGAGGGCAGGTTCTTTTGTTTTTAATGCTTCACGTTCAATCTGGACTAAAAGCTCATCTCCGGTGCAGATTTCTTTCCGGGAGGACTGCTTTTTCGTAAAAAAAGCATTTTTCAGCTTATCAAATGGCAGGTAACAGGTTTGTCCGGTCGAAATCTTTACAAAAGCAGCACGGATATTGGATACAACATTTTCTACCCGTCCAATATAAATATTTCCAAGTAAGCTGTCCTCTTCCGGCGCTGTCAGCGTTACCTCGATCATCTTTTTCGCTTCATTATAAAGAGCAGAAACGATAAAGTCCTGCTCTTCTTTATTCAAGGTGTTTATTTTTTCATGTGTGATAATGTATTTGTTCATAAGGACCTCTATATGCAACAGATTCTTTTCATAACACAGATACAAAAAGATTTAAGCAATTTCTTCTCCCATATCGCCCAGAGAAATAAAACTGTCATTTTCTCTTGCATACACATCGATACGATGAATCTGGATCGCATTGGCATTATAAGGAATGTTCATATATCCGAACAGGGATTCTAAAACAAGTTCTGGTTTCAGGTTGTCAGAGCTTCCGGTACTGAGGTTGATATAGAAGAAAGGCGCTTCCTCTGTACCTTCCACACGGAAATCATATACAAGCTGTTTTAAGTCCATGATTTTTTCACTTTTCTTTGTCTGCTTTGTAATAAGTACTTCCGCAGGAGTGATGAAATAATCGTGAATTGCCTGTGCAGCCTCTGTTTTGGTAAATGGAACTGCATAGCCTTCTTTAAAGAAAAGGTTATAATCAGCAGCTGCTACCAAGGACATGGCAGTTTTTGCATTGTCCGGAAGCTTCACATATCCGCTGATCTCTACGCCTTCTACCATAGTCGCATTTAATGCAGACATTGCTTCTTTTGTGGATTTACTTTCATGTACCTCAATGTCTAAATATTCTCCGTCACTTGTGATCCCAACACCGAGTGGCGCAGCAAAGGACATGATCTGATGAGGAGAAAAGCCTTCTGAATAACAGATATCGATATCTGCACGGCGCATTGCTTTCTGGAAATAACGCATAATATCAAGGTGTCCGATAAATTTCATAACACCAAATTTTCTGAATTTAATTCTTATCTTCAAAACAGACACCTCCTCCAAATTTCATCGCTCCGCAGCCGGAACATTTCATACGGCAGTTCGGAGTTACTTTTTCATCATGCGCATTCTTCCATTCGCGTTTTAAAAATTCCTTGGAAACACCGATATCGATGAAATCCCAAGGGAAAATCTCATCTAAATCACGTTCCCTCATCGTATAGAAGTCTGTATCAATACCACATTCTGCAAAAGCATCTTCCCATCGCTGATAGTCAAAATATTCGCTCCAGGCATCGAAAATACCACCCTTTTCGTAAACCTTTAAGAGCGCCTGCCCGATCTTTCTGTCACCTCTTGCAAGAATACCCTCTAAAACCGTGACATCTGCCTCGTGCCAGTTATATTTAATACTCTTGTGATTTAACTGCGAACGGACACCTTCATTTACAATGCGCGCTCTGCCAAGATAATCGCCTGGCGTATACATTCTTGCCCACTGGAATGGTGTAAATGGTTTCGGTACAAAGAAGGATGTACTGATCGTGATCTGGCATTTTCCATTTCGTTTTTCCTTTGGAACGGTGTCATAATATAAGGCTGCAATCTCATTGGCAAGCTCTGGGATCGCTTTCATATCTTCCTCTGTTTCGGTAGGAAGACCAAGCATAAAGTATAATTTCACTTTATTCCAGCCACCTTCAAAAGCAAGTCTTGAGCCATTTAAAATCACTTCCTCTGTCAGACCTTTGTTAATTACATCACGAAGTCTCTGGGAACCGGCTTCCGGTGCAAAGGTTAAGCTGCTCTTTTTGATATCCTGTACTTTGCTCATGACATCGAGAGAAAAAGCATCAATTCGTAAAGATGGAAGTGAAATATTTACGCCTTTTCCACGGAATTCATCGATCAGGAAGTTTACAAGCTCTTCTAACTGGGAATAATCAGAGGAACTTAAAGAACTTAAGGAAATTTCTTCATGTCCGGTTGATTTTAACATCTTGTAAGCAAGCTCTTTTAAGCGTTCCACATCCTTTTCACGGACTGGACGGTATACCATTCCTGCCTGGCAGAAACGGCAGCCGCGGATACAGCCACGCTGGATCTCTAAGACAACACGATCCTGTGTAGCTTTAATAAAAGGAACAACCGGTTTCTCCGGATAGACCGCAGGTGTCATATCCCGTACGATCTGTTTTTGTACAGTTCTTGGAACATCTTCATAGATTGGCTCAAAGGCTGCGATCGTTCCATCTTCATGATAGCTTACTTCATAGAGGGATGGTACGTAAATGCCAGGTACTTTGGACGCTTCATGTAAAAATTCATGGCGTGATTTTCCTTCAGCTCGCATTCTCTTATACAGATCAAACAGTTCATAGAAAGAAATCTCACCTTCACCCATGTAAAACAGGTCAAAAAAGTCAGCTAACGGCTCCGGGTTATAGGCGCAGCATCCTCCGCCAATCACAAGCGGATGTTCTTCTGTACGGTCTTTTGCAAGCAATGGGATCTGTCCAAGATCTAAGATCTGTAATACATTGGTGTAACACATCTCATAATTTAATGTAAAGCCAATAAAATCAAAGTCCTTAAGAGGTTCCTGGGATTCAAGACCAAATAAAGGGATTTGCTGTTCTTTCATGATCTGGTGAAGATCTGGCCATGGAGAGTATACTCTCTCACACCATACATCCTCCATTTTATTGAACATATCATATAAAATCTGAACGCCAAGATGTGACATTCCTATTTCGTATACATCCGGAAAGCACATGGCAAAACGGATTGCTATTTTTTCTTTATCTTTTTTGATACTGTTTAATTCATTTCCGATATAACGCGCAGGTTTATCGATCTTCATCAGTATCTCGTCTGATAATGCTAATTTTGTCATTCGGTTTATCCTTTCTTTTCAGGCAACCCAAATAAAAAGATAGATTGCCGCAATCTAACATTCCTATTATATATGCATCTTCAAACAAGTTCAAGAAGTAAATTTTGCACAAGCTGCTAACATAAACGAAAACGCAGATTTTTTTGCCACGATCTCATCTTGTAAAGTAAAAAGTCCTGCACGGCAGAACTGCTGCCATACAGGAACTCTTTTCTTTTTATTAACTCAGCAGAAAACCAGGGATTTCCTCACTGAGCAGGAATGATATTAATCTACATTTTTTGTGGCTACGATAGAAACACCTGTACCGGCTACATTTTCAAGGATCACATCTCCGATGTGGACCGGTGCAGGAACCACAATGTTCTTTAACGCCTTGATACATTCAAATATCTTCCCTTTTGGAATGTCTTCTTTTGTTTTGACAGAGACCATATCAATACTGCCGCCGGAAACTTTTACGGTGGATGTCACGATTCTTGTTGGAGCTGTCACTTCTTTTCTGGCATAAACATCACCACGTTTACAGGTATTTCCAGTGACGCTTACGACTTCATTTCCGTTCATTACGACTGTAAGAGGGCAGCCCATAGGACAGCCGATACATGTTAATTTTCTCTCTTCCATTGCTTACGCCTCCTCGATTTTTAATGTGATTGTCTTAAGATCCGGATATTGCAAAAGCTGCTCTTTTGTCAGCTTGATCTCTTCCATCTCACCAGGTGCAACAACCGGACGTTTTCTGTGGATCACACGTTCATCGTCAAAATATGCGCTGATATAACAATTCTTGTATACATCACCTACACGGAAACGCACTGTCATAGTATCATCCATACGGTCTACATGAATCGTTCCAGGAACAGTATAACGAACGCCTTCAATCGGATTCAGCTTAATTTCTGTTCCACCCTGTTTGCGGGCTTCTCCGAGTTTAATATATTCTGCAGCATTTTTACCTGCTGTTGCAGCTTCTTCTGATACAAAGTCTACCAGGTCATGTACATGAAGTACATTTCCGCAGGCAAAGACACCTTCAATGTTTGTCTCAAGACTCTCATTTACCTTAGGACCGGATGTGACAGGGTTCATATCGACACCCATACCTCTTGAAATCTCGTTTTCCGGAATAAGTCCTACAGAAAGCAAAAGTGTATCACAGCTATAATATTCTTCTGTTCCAGGAATCGGTTTTCCATGATTATCAACCTGAGCTAAGGTAATTCCTTCCAAACGTTCTTTTCCTTTGATGTCAACAACCGTATGACTGAGTTTCAACGGAATATCATAGTCATCCAGACACTGTACAATATTTCGTTTCAAACCGCCAGAATATGGCATTAATTCAGCAACAACCTTTACCTTTGCACCTTCAAGGGTCATACGTCTTGCCATAATAAGTCCGATATCTCCGGAACCTAAGATCACAACCTCACGTCCCGGCATATATCCTTCGATATTAACCAGCCTCTGTGCTGTACCGGCAGAGAAGATACCAGCAGGACGATAGCCAGGGATATTTAAGGCTCCTTTGGAGCGCTCACGGCATCCCATTGCAAGAATAACTGCTTTTGCCTGGATCTCGAACAGTCCCTCTTTACGGTTCATTGCAGTTACAACTTTCTGTGAGCTGATATCCATAACCATGGTATTTAATTTGTATTCAATATCCAGTTCTTTTGCCTGATCAATAAAACGTCCTGCATATTCCGGTCCGGTCAGTTCTTCTTTAAAGGTATGAAGTCCGAATCCGTTGTGGATACACTGATTCAGGATACCGCCAAGTTCTTTGTCTCTTTCCAGGATCAGGACACTGTCTACCCCGCTTTTTTTTGCAGAAATTGCAGCTGCAAGCCCTGCAGGTCCTCCTCCGATGACAACAATATCATAAGCTTTCATGATTCAATGCCTCCTTTTATAACGAATCTTTATTAGTTCCAACAACAATGTTAGAATCTTTGCCGGATTTTGTAATATCAAACATGCTTACATTGCGTTCTCTTGCAAGAATCTCCATAGTCTTAGGTGAGCAGAAACCAGCCTGGCAGCGTCCCATTCCGGCACGCGTTCTACGCTTTACACCATCTAAGGATTTTGCGCCAAGTGGTCTTTGGATCGCATCGATGATCTCGCCTTCTGTGACCATTTCGCAACGGCAGATAATATTTCCATATTCAGGTTTTTCTTTGATCAATTCATTACGTTCTTCCATACTGAGCGTCTTAGGGTCTAAGATACCTTTTCTTGTTGCGATAAAATCTTCATTTGCTTCCAGATTCATTTTTTCTTTTAAAATCTGAGCTACCATTTCTCCAATTGCAGGAGCACTGGTAAGTCCTGGAGACTCAATACCTGCACAGTCAATGAAGCCCTTTGCATCTTCTAATTCACCGATCAGGAATTCGTGACCGTCTTCATGCGCACGGAGTCCGGCAAAAGAAGTGATCACCTGACGAAGTGGAATGTTTTTTACATTCATCTCAGCTTTAGAGATAACCTGTTCTAATCCTTCCCTTGAGGTATTCGTTCCTTCTTTGTCTTCAATATCGGTTGCAGTAGGTCCGAGAAGAAGGTTCCCATGAACCGTTGGTGTAACCAGGATGCCTTTTCCATATTTTCCAGGAAGTGAGAAGATGGTTCTACTTACGTGAGTTCCGGCAGTTTTGTCTAACAGACAGTATTCTCCTCTTCTAGGGGTAATATGGATTTTCTTTTCGCTTACCATATTGTGGAATTTGTCAGCATAAACGCCTGCTGCATTCACGACATACTTTGTCTGGAAGGTTCCGTTATTTGTATGGACTTCCCATCCACCTTCCATTGGTTTCAGATCTATGACTTCTGTATCAAATTTAAATTCTACACCATTCGTATATGCATTTTCAGCCATAGCAATGTTCATATTAAATGGACATACAATACCGGCTGTTGGAGCATAAAGGGCAGCGCATGCTTCATCAGAAATATTTGGTTCCATTTCTTTTAACTCTTCACGGTTCAGGATTCTTAAATCCTTAACGCCATTTGCGATTCCTCTGTCATACAGTGCCTGAAGATTTGGCATGTCTTCTTCGTGCAGGCATACAACCAGTGAACCGTTCTTTTTAAATGGAAAATCAAGCTCTTTGGAAAGCTGTTCCATCATCTGATTTCCTCTGACGTTTAATTTTGCCATCAGGGATCCTTCTGCTGCATCATAACCAGCATGGACAATGGCGCTGTTTGCCTTGGATGTTCCACAGCATACATCTTCTTCTTTTTCAATTACACATGCTTTCACTTTATAACGAGAAAGCTCTCTTGCTGTTGACGCACCGGATACGCCGGCTCCGATAATTATTACATCATACATTTCCAGATCACTCCTTAAACTTAAATAAGTAATTTAAACAATAGAAGGTGCATTTCACGAAATTCTATTGTTATGAAAAAAAGCCTGCCAAGTAAACGCACTCTGTCATGCGCTTATCCTGTCAGGCTCTCCTCTCTCATGCCACTACAATTTTTAATTATATAAGATATTTAATCTTCCTTAGCCCAGCCGTAAGCATATTTTACAGCTTTATTCCAGCCTTTAATACGTTTGCATCTTTCTTCATCAGAAATCTTAGGCTCAAACGTTTTATCAATTGCCCAGTTTTTAACAACATCCTCTTTGCTTGTCCAGTATCCAACTGCCAGACCTGCAAGATAAGCAGCTCCCATGGCGGTCGTCTCTACACATTGAGGTCTGCTGACAGGCGCATTGATGATATCTGACTGTGTCTGCATTAAGAAGTCATTTGCACTGGCGCCACCGTCTACCTTTAATGTGGCAAGTTCAATGCCGGAATCTGCCTTCATTGCTTCTAAAACATCGTTTACCTGATAAGCAAGAGACTCTAAGGTTGCACGGATGATGTGATATTTATTGACACCACGCGTAATTCCTACAATGGTTCCTCTTGCATACTGATCCCAATGTGGTGCACCAAGGCCGGTAAATGCAGGTACAACGTAACATCCGTTGGTATCTTTGACTTTTTTGGCCATGTATTCCGAATCCGTTGCAGAATCAATGATACGAAGTTCGTCTCTTAACCACTGGATCGCAGCTCCTGCTACGAAAATAGAACCCTCTAATGCATAGTTGACTTTTCCATCTAGTCCCCATGCGATGGTTGTTACAAGACCGTTTTTTGAGAAAATTGGTTTTTCACCGGTATTCATCAACATGAAGCAGCCTGTTCCATAGGTATTCTTAGCTTCTCCGGCATTAAAGCAGGTCTGTCCGAACAATGCAGACTGCTGGTCTCCTGCTGCACCGGCGATTGGAATCGGACCGCCAAGGTAAGAAGGGTCCGCGTTTCCGTATACGCAGCTGGATGGCTTTGGTTCAGGCAGCATACATTTTGGAATATCTAATTCTGCAAGGATCTCGTCATCCCACTGAAGTGTATTGATATTAAATAACATCGTACGGGATGCATTGGAATAATCTGTTACATGAACAGCCCCTTTTGTCAGTTTCCAGATCAACCATGTTTCAACGGTACCGAATAATAATTCTCCTCGTTCTGCTCTTTCTCTTGCTCCAGGTACATTGTCAAGAAGCCATTTGATTTTTGTTCCTGAGAAATAAGCATCAATAACAAGTCCTGTTTTTTCCCTGAACATATCGGTAAGTCCTTTTTCTTTCAGACTGTCGCAATATTCAGAAGTTCTGCGGCACTGCCATACGATTGCGTTATGAATCGGTTCGCCAGTTTCTTTATCCCATACAATGGTTGTTTCACGCTGGTTTGTAATACCAATTGCTGCAATATCCCCCGCTATTGCTCCAATGATATTCATAGCTTCAACAGCAACACCAAGCATACTTGCCCAAATCTCATCAGCATCATGTTCAACCCATCCAGGCTTAGGAAAATACTGTGTAAATTCCCTCTGCGCAACGCTGCATATTTCCCCTTTTTCATTGAACAGGATACATCTGTTGCTTGTTGTCCCCGCATCCAATGCCATTACATATTTAGACATACCCATTTTCCTCCTTAAAAATTATTACTTTGCATGTTTATATTAAATAACTCTTTGTGAGCAAATAATATCGATATCTTTGTGTTTTACATGTTCCAGACATCATGGTTTGTAGTTGAAACTGCGATCGCCCCTGCTGAGAGCGCGGACATCACAGATTCTTTGTCTGAGATCAGACCGCCTGCAATAATTGGTGATTTGGATATCTTACAGGCCTTGGCGATCACCTTTGGCATCACACCGGGAAGTACCTCAACAAAATCTGGTTTTACCGTATGCTGCTGCTGACTGATACTCTCGTATGCCATGGAATCTAATAAAAAATATCTGAGAACGGTATACATTCCTAATTCATTTGCTCTTTTGATCAGGGATGCTTTTGTGGAAATAATCCCGTCAGCTTCTGTGTATTTCCGGATAAAATCAACGACGATTTCCTTGTTGCTCAATCCATTGATCAGATCTATATGTACCATGGCAATTTTCCCTGCCGCTTTTACTTTATGCACGATCTCCTGAATCGAACAAAGATCACCAAATAAAATAAAAATAACTCTGATGTCTTCTAGGGAGCAGCAGATCTGCAAATCATTCATATTCTTGATCGCTGCAATAATTGGATTATCTTCTACTGCTTCATGGAATAAATGATTCATCTTTCCTCCTTGTAATTGCAAATTAAGGACAAAAAAAAGAGCGCACAATACATTAACCATTCGGTTAATATCATATTCGCTCTCCCATCACAGCTTCTCTATGTAATTGTCTCTTCACTTGAAAACACTATAACACATTGCATAAATAAATGCAATCATTTTTTGCTGAAATATACATAAAGTACAAAATATAGGTACTGTTCATTCAGCAGGAAAACACTGGCTGTTTTGCTGCGTAAGAAAGTGATGCAAGAGTGAGCAGACTCCTTTTGCGCAGCAAAAACTTAAAATGAGTCTGCGAATCGTTACTGGAACGAGGTACGAGTGAACAGTAACAAAATATAGGTACTGTTCATTCAGCAGAAAAACACTTGCTGTATGTGAAAATAATTCAGATGTGAACAGACGTGAAAAATACAGATTCGCTAATTATCTCACGGATCTCATCGGCATCATAGCCAAGTACGTCGCACTTCTCGTAATAAAGCAGCAGAAATCCGAGAAACAGAACAAGGGAGATCAGGATCCGCACCTTTAAAAAGATGAAGTACGTTGCAGGTGCCTCCGCCTGCACGGGCTCATCCATTCTGGATGACTCCGGTGCATCAAAGGATTCGCGGATACTTTTCACATATTCCCTTCGCCTGATTTCGTAATTTTCTTCCATAAAAAAAGAACTTCCTTCTATTTCCTTTACAAAAATATATGAAGTCCTTTTTTATATATGACAGTACATCAATTACAAAATAACCATACGAGTACGCATCTTACGTAATCGCAGAGTTATTTCTGAGTAAATATACTAGTTTTTCGTCTTGCCTGACAGCTTATCAAAGAGAATCGAAATTCCTCTTAAAATCGGTGAGATCAGAAGAAAATCGACCACAGCTGCACCGATCAATGAAAAAAGCAGTGTCAGAAGCACCATGGCGAGGCTTCCTAAAATCCCATATCCGGCAAGCACATTGACATGAAGAATCTGTTTTACAAGAACATGAAGAATCCCCCAGTGGATAAGCAGGATTCCGAAGCTATACCGGCTGATCAATGTTATAAAATGGGTTTCTGTCTGTTTGGATATAAAAAGCTTCTTTACTGCAAGAAACAAAGCCATCGTATAAAACATCATAAGCGGTGCATGGTTATAGATATACCTGTCATAGGCATTACCGGAAAAAATATGGCATATTGCCAATATGACAGAGACTGCCCCGGCACCAAAAATCAACAGCTCCAGCCATTTTGGATGATCCTTTGTCAGATAGTACCCTGCAATAAATACGCCTGCAAAAGAACCAATGATCCCAGCATATACCGGATTAAAATACAGTGGGTCGCAGTAGGTATAGAGAATCTGTGCAGCCAGTATCACAAGGATGAGTCCATTATATATGGGATCCGGTATATGCTGGATCAGATAACGGATCACCGGTGTCAGTACATAGAGCCAGAGGATCACATAAATCAGCCAGAAATGTGGGGCTTCCTCCGGAGCTCCGGTCAGGATCCGCTGCAACAAAGCTGGCCAGTTCGCCGGCAGCAGCCAGCGGAAGCCTTCTTTTGCACATACATATAAAATATAATAAACGATCATGGGAACAAGTACTTTAAGAAATCGCTTTCTGTAAAAGGTTACTGCCCGTTCTCCCTTTACGGGAAGGAGCAATGCACCGCTTATCATAATAAAAAGCAGATTGCAGGATAAAAACAGATACCCTGCAATCTCAAATGCGTACCATTGTGTACTGCCTGCCTGGGCTACGGATGCGCCCAGAGATGCAGTATGTACAGCAATCACAAAAACAGTTGCGATCACCCTTAGAATATCAATATAAACCTGCCGCCCCGCAGATGTCTTCTCTTTTGTAATCGTGGTCATCATCTCTGTGAAAGCTCCTGTGTCACCTGTTCCCAGGTAATGCCTTTTTCAGCCATTAAAACCATGAGGTGATAGATATAATCAGAAATCTCATATTTTAAGTCATCTGCATCGTTATTTTTGGCTGCCAGGATCACTTCCGTGCTCTCTTCGCCTACTTTTTTTAATATTTTATCAAGACCTTTTTCAAAGAGATAATTGGTATAAGAGCCTTCCTTTGGATTGGCCTTACGGTCTAATATAATCTTGTAGACATCCTCAAGTACTTTCTGCGGATTTTTTTCCGTGTAGTCTCTTTTTACGATCTCATTAAAAAAACAAGTGCGGTTTCCGGTATGGCAGGCAGCACCTACCTGGGAAACTTTGGCAAGGATCGTGTCATAATCACAGTCGGCTGTCAGTGACTTTACAAACTGGAGATGTCCCGAAGTTAATCCCTTTGTCCATAATTCGTTGCGGCTTCTGCTGTAATAAGTCATTTTTCCAATATGGATCGTTGTATTGAAAGCCTCTTCATTCATGTAAGCAAGCATGAGAACCTCGTCGGTACGATAGTCCTGTACGATCACAGGAACCATGCCATCGGAGTTCTTTTTGAGATCTTCCCAGTGAAGAGCCGGCTCAAAATTATCCATCTTAATTCCTGCTTCAGATAAAGCAGACTTTAATTTCATAATATCTGTTTTTGGATCATTAATGAGAGAACCTGCGATCCCTCTTACATTTTTTCTGGATAAAACGGATGTGATCTCATCCATATTGTCACTATCGAGCTGCAAAACATAAGGGACATCGGTAATCCCTTCAATCGAATCAAGTACAGCTTTATTGAGAACAAGAAGCTCATGGAAGGTTTTTGCCATTTTATCATGATGCTTGAAAATAAAGTTTACATTTTCGACGGATACAAGGATCCGGTCTTTTCCAAAGCGTCCGCTGGCCTCTTCTGCCAGTTCGATACTGTTTGGTTTGGAGCCGTTTAAGATGACCTGAAGGCATCCGGCATAAATCAGCTTCTTGATATCTTCCATACGGTTAATATTACCGCCTGCACATACTTTGATCTCTACGTTGCGGTTAATATTCTTGATCGTATGTATATTCTTTTCATGTTCTTCGTCTGTGGTAGAAAGATCAAAGATCATGATCTTATCGACGCCACTGTCGTTATACAGCTTTGCCAGAGAGATCACGTTATCGTAAGGTTCAAAGTTGTTACGGTCTTTTACAGCAACTCCATTTTTTAAATAAATGGTCGCCACAATATTTTTATGTTCCATTAAAAATTACATTCCTTTCTTTTTACAGACTTCCTTTTGTAGAAAGGATATCTGTAATACGCGGATCGATCATAGTTGCCTGATCGAGCGCTTTTGCAAATGCCTTAAACATTGCTTCTATCATATGATGATTGTTGCCTCCGGAGAGGACTTTTATGTGAAGGTTCATTCCTGCTGCATAGGAAATGGCATAGAAAAATTCTTTTACCATCTCCGTATCCATATAACCTACACGGTCTGTTGTAAATTCTCCATCGAAAACAAGATACGGTCTTCCAGACAAATCTATGGCACAGAGCACAAGTGTCTCGTCCATTGGAAGGATGCAGCTTCCATAACGACGGATCCCCTTCTTGTCCCCGACAGCCTCTTTGATCGCTGTTCCAAGAACAATACCGGTATCTTCAATTGTATGATGGCAGTCTACAGCAAGATCCCCGACTGCATTCACCTTCAGGTCAAACAGACCATGTCTTGCAAAGCCATCAAGCATATGGTCAAAAAAACCAATCCCGGTATGCAGGGAAGCATTTCCAGTTCCATCCAGATCCAGATGCATGGAAATATCTGTTTCTTTTGTTTTTCGAACAACATCTGACGTACGAGCCATATTTTTAACCAAACCTTTCTTTCTGCTTTCGTAGGATGTAAATCTGTCGCAACATATACATCATTTATATATTTGTCTGAAATGCTACAGTAAAAATCTGATTTACACCAAACAAACATATTTTACCAAATCTTACCGGTATCCGTAAATAAAAAATGTAATTTTTTGGCGATAATCCATTATAATCAGTTATTGAAATGAGATATTCGCAGACTCATTTCTGTGAATCGGCATTAATCTTCAAAACGGACGCGGATTGAATTTGCATGTGCAGTCAGTTTTTCACATTCTGCAAATTGTACAATATCCTTGTATACCGGTTCTAAGGCTTCTTTTGAATAAGAAATAATGCTGGACTTTTTAATGAAGTCATCGACTCCAAGCGGAGAGAAAAATTTTGCGGTTCCATTTGTCGGAAGAACATGGTTTGGTCCGGCAAAATAATCTCCTAATGGTTCACTGGAATATTCCCCAATAAAGATGGCTCCTGCATTGCGGATCTTTGTCATCACTTCAAATGGGTTTTTGGTTACGAGCTCTAAGTGTTCGGAAGCAATCTCATTTACGGTATCGATCGCATCCTGCATACTGTCTGCTACAAGAATATAACCATAATTGTCCAGAGACTTCTGGATGATCTCTTTTCTGGAAAGCGTTGCTACAAACTGATCCACTTCTTCGGAAACCTGTGAAGCCAATGACTCACTTGTTGTTACAAGAATCGCGGAGGCCATTTCATCGTGTTCCGCCTGTGAGAGAAGGTCTGCAGCTACAAAACGCGGATTTGCTGTTTCGTCAGCAAGTACCATGATCTCGCTTGGACCGGCAATAGAGTCGATGCTGACATAACCGAAGACCGCTTTTTTTGCCAATGCAACATAAATATTTCCAGGACCAACGATCTTGTCAACCTTAGGGATGCTTTCGGTACCGAAAGCAAGTGCTGCGATCGCCTGGGCTCCCCCTACTTTAAAAATCTTATCGACGCCTGCTTCATGTGCAGCAACCAGCGTGGATGGGTAAACCTTTCCATCCTTTCCACATGGAGTTGTCATAATGATATTGTCTACACCGGCTACCTTTGCAGGTAATACATTCATCAGAACGGAAGACGGATAGACAGCCTTTCCACCAGGGACATAGACACCGACCGTTTTTAATGGGGTTACCTTCTGTCCGAGGATAATTCCGGATTCATCGGAATCAAACCAGGAATACTGTTTCTGCTTTGCATGGTAATCACGGATATTGACAAGTGCTTTACGGATGACATCTAAAAGCTTAGGGTCAACTAAGTCATAAGCTTCCTGTATTTCTGCTTCTGTTACCTGAATATTTTCTTTAGAGATGACGGCACCGTCGAATTTTAATGTATAATCAAAAATAGCCGCGTCGCGGTTTTCACGGACATTTTGAATGATCTCATTTACGCGGTTTTCAAATTCACCATAGGAATTTGGGCTTCTTTTTAACAGATTTTCAAGAATATTTGTCTGTGTTTCTTTGGTAAGTTTTAAGATTCTCATAGCTTTTCTCCTGTTATATTAAGATTGCTGCTGTAAAAGTGCATTTTTTAAATCTGCGATCAGCTTTGTGATCCGTTCATTTTCCATTTTCATACTCACCTGGTTTACGACCATGCGGGCAGACAATGGGCAAACCTCCTCTAAAACGGTCAATCCGTTTTCGCGTAAGGTTGAACCGGTTTCTACGATATCACAGATTACTTCAGACAGACCGACGATCGGCGCAAGCTCTATGGAACCATTTAATTTGATGATCTCAACGGTCTGATGTTTTTTATTGTAAAAATAATCTTTTGCGATATGCGGATATTTGGTTGCAACACGGATCAGTTCATGATGCTGCAGCAGATCTTTGGCCTTGGCAGGTCCACAGATGCACATGCGGCATTTTCCAAAGCCAAGGTCTAACACTTCATAAATATTGCGGCCTTCTTCTAAAATCGTGTCCTCTCCAACAATTCCGATATCAGCTGCACCGTACTCTACATAAGTAGGAACATCCGGTCCCTTTGCCAAAAAAAAGCGCAGCTTTAAATCTTCGTTGACAAAAATCAATTTTCTTGTATCTTTATCTTTCATTTCCTCACAGGTGATGCCAATCTGTTCGAACAGCTCTAATGTTTTACGGGCAAGTCTGCCCTTTCCAAGTGCAAATGTGAGGTATCTCATTTCTTCCATCTGTATTAGTCCTCCATGAATGTGATCGAAGCAATGCGGTTCCGTTTTGCATAGCTTTCATAATCTTCTTTTGAACGGTCATCTGATTTTTGGATAAGCTCTACCGGAATTCCTGCTTTTCTTTGCTCTTTTGCGGTAAGGATTGCTTTTTTCTTTGTTTCCTTTGTATACACGATCAGTTCACCATGGTTTTCAACCGGGATACAGATCTTTTGTCTGGATAATGCAGCCATCAGCTGATCCACAACAATTGCAAAACCGATGGAAGCAGATGCTTTTCCATAATAAGTCAGCAGTTTATCATAGCGGCCACCCTTTACGATCGCCTCACCGCTGCCAAATGTGTAGCCGGAAAAAATAATGCCGGTATAATATTGGTAATTACTGATGACACCGAGTTCATAAGAAATATACTTCTGTATACCGTATACTTCAAGCACCTTATGAAGCTCTTCCAGATTCCGGATCGCAGCAAGGATTCTTGGATAAGCTGCAGAAAGCTGCTGTGCTTTTTGCAGATCGTCCGGATCGGTATAGAGATTACCGAGCATATGGAATAACTGGATAAGATCGTCACTTAAATTCAGTGTTTCTACAAATTCTTCTACACCGAAAAAGTTCTTATTAGAGATCAGGCTTCGCAGCTCCTCTTCTGCTTCGTCACTAAGGCCAGCTGCCTCTGCAAGCCCCTGGAAAAAGTCTGCATGACCGACACTGATCTGGAATTCTTTTAATCCGGCCTTTTGCAGGCATTCCACTGCCATAGATAAAATCTCGGCATCTGCATCGACTGTGCTGTCACCGATCAGCTCTGCGCCAAGCTGGGTACATTCCTTCAATCTGCCCTGATAACTGCTGTTATTAATAAAGGTATTTCCCATATAACAGAGGCGGATCGGCATGTCTTCGTCCATAAAATACTTTGCGGCAGCCCTTGCGATCGATGGTGTCATATCCGGCCGTAATACGAGGGTATTCCCCTCCCGGTCAAAAAATTTATATAATTCCTTTGAAGGAGTTGTTCCAATCTCCTTCCCGAAGATATCAAAAAACTCAAATGTAGGCGTCTGGATCGGATGATAACCATAACCTTTTAATACCTGCAATAATTCTGACTGCAGAGATAGTTTTTTTTCACATTCTTCATTATAAATATCCCGAACACCTTCCGGTGTATGTAACAACTGTTTTTTCATAAATAAATGAATCCCCTTTTCGATGCTTTAGTGTGCTAATGTGGTAGCAAACGAAACTACTTGTTTTATTATATGAAAAGAAAAAAGGAATGTCAATCCCTGATTTCCAAATCCTTTTGCAGTGTATCTAAATACGGAACAAGGACGCCTCTGGCACGCGGCAGAAAAAATTCGGGTTCCAATTCTTCATAGCGGAAGCTCTTTCTGCCACCATCCCTGGCACGATTCCAGAATTCAAGCATTTTGGCAAAACGAAGATAGTAAAATTCATCCCGGTGCGTATAGCTGATCAGAAAAAAAGCAATCCCTCCCTGCTTTTCAAAATTTTCCATGAAAATGACCTGATGCTCATGGATATTCTGCAATGGAAATGTATCCGTATGACATTCTTTGGCGTCAAAGCAGACCGGAATCCCCTGGACAGCCCCGATATAGTCTACGGTACTTTTCTGATCGAAATAAGCAAGTGTAATATGCCTTGTCTGCTTGTCAATGTTGATCGGAGTGATCGGTGTGGGAATCTTTTGGATCAATGCCAGTCCATTTTCCTGATATTTTTCATTTGTGCGGTTTATATATTCTTCTAAAGTGGATCCTCGAAGTCCACGCGAATTCCAGGTTGCCATAGTTCTTCCTTTTCCATTTCTGATGGTTACATGTTACATAATTTGAATTTTGCAACACTTTATTGAATATTATATAGGAAATAAAGAATGAATTCAATGAAAATGGATAGGGAGATTTATTTGTAAAAAAAAGTTACTTATGTTATTATAGTAATAATTAACGTAACGTGAATAGAACTATTTGACGTATGGCGTTAGCAGTGAGTGACGAATTATTGGAGGAAAGTTATATGGTAATGAATGAGTCAGCAGAAAACTATTTGGAGACGATCCTTGTGCTGAATCACAGATTGGGAAATGTTCGATCCATAGATATTGCAAATGAAATGAATTTTAAAAAACCAAGTGTCAGTGTCGCAATGAAGAATCTTAGGGAGAATGGTTATATTACTGTAAGCCCGGAAGGATATATTCATCTGACTGATTCGGGGCTGGAAGTGGCAGAAAGAATTTATGAGCGCCATACAACGCTTTCAAGCTGGCTGATCATGCTTGGCGTTGATCCGCGTGTCGCCGCAGAGGATGCCTGCAAGATCGAGCATGATGTCAGCGCAGAGAGCTTTGAAGCGATTAAGCGCCATATCAGGAGTGTTTCAAAATAAAAAAGAGAAAACGGGGTTTTGTTTGCAAGATTTTTCACCCTACATAAAAAAGAGCCTGGTTGTAAAAGAAAAACAGATCGTTCTTCTTTACAGCACGGCTCTTTTTTGCGTTATTCTAATCCCTGGATATAGCTCCATGCCCGTTCAAACTCATTACCGGATGGAGCGATCACTTCTCTTCCATCTTCAAATACGATCCGGTATGCATGCAGCATCTGTGAACGGATCCGCACTTCCCTGCGGAAAAGTTCATTTGTTTTCGGATCACCGTATTTTACATCACCGATGATCGGATGCCCGATGGACGCAAGATGCGCACGGATCTGATGGGAACGTCCCGTGATCAGGTGCACTTCTAATTCCGTGTAACCGCTGGCTGTTGCCACCGGACGGTATTCTGTTTCGATAGGCAGATATTCTTTACGTTCAGATTCATTTACGTGAGAAAGAATCTGAACCTTGTTTGTCCGTTCCTCTTTTTTCAGATAGCCTTTTAAATGGGTTTTCTGATGAAGCTCACCTTTTACGATGCAGCGGTAGAACTTCTGTACCGTACGTTTTTTTAAGGCAGCAGACATCTCCTGCAGACCCTTCATGGATTTTCCGGCGATCAGAAGCCCAGACGTATTCCGGTCAAGCCGATTGCAGACGGAAGGCTTAAACGTCTTCAGCTGGTTCTCGTCTAACTCTCCTTTTCGGATCAGATAAGACAGAATATATTCATTTGCAGAGATATCTTCCGGTACAGCTTTTTGGGAAAGCATACCGGAAGGCTTATTGATCATAAGTACATCTTTATCTTCATAAACAATGGAAAGTCTGGAAGAATCAATCGCTTTTAAGCTGGCAAATTCAGAATCCGTTTTCTCGGCTCCAGAAAATTTGTCAAAGGTATCATCCGAAAGGAACAGCTTTACAAGATCACCGGAGGAAAGCTTTTCTGTCCCGTCGGCCTTATGGTCATTTAAAGTGATATTTTTTTTTCGAAGCATTTTGTATACAAAGCTTCCGGAAGCGTTGCTTAATAATTTTTTCAGATATTTATCAAAACGTTGTCCGGATTCATTTGAACCAATCGTAAACTGTTTCATAATTGTTCTCTTTTCTAATGTTTTTTGCCGCCGGAAGATCTGGAAGGTGAAGCTTTCTTTCCATGGACATTCCGGATCGTCTTTTTCTTAGTTGGACGTTGTTCAGATTTCTTACCCCGTGTGTTATCTCTGCGGTCATTTCCATAATTTTTGTGTTCACCCTGTCTTGGACGGATCAGGCACTTCTTATCAAAACCGATCAGATCCGTTCTTCCTGCTTTAATAAGTGCCTCCTGGACCAGTTCATAATTTTTTGGATTGCGGTACTGGATCAGAGCACGCTGCATAGCCTTTTCATGCGGATTTACAGCAACATAAACAGGCTGCATCGTCCGCGGATCAACGCCGGTATAATACATGCAGGTTGAAATCGTAGAAGGCGTTGGGTAGAAATCCTGTACCTGCTCCGGCATATAGCCGAGATCTCTTAAAAATTCTGCCAGCTCGACCGCTTCTTTTAAAGTGGAACCAGGATGGGAAGACATCAGATATGGAACGAGGTATTGCTTTTTGCCGATTTTTTCGTTCATATCTTTATACGCCTTTACAAAACGATTGTATACATCTACGCTTGGCTTGCCCATTTTTTCAAGAACTGCATTTGAAATATGCTCAGGTGCTACTTTTAACTGACCGCTGACATGATGCTCGCATAATTCCCTTAAGAATGTGTGGTCTGAATCGTAGATCAGATAGTCAAAACGGATTCCGGAACGGATAAAAACTTTCTTTACATTTGGCAGTGCGCGCAGCTCTCTGAGCAGCTTCAGATAGTCTGAGTGATCAACACGCAGGTTCTGGCATGGTTTTGGGAAAAGACACTGTTTGTGAGGACAAGCACCTTTTGTCAGCTGCTTGCTGCATGCCGGTGCCCGGAAGTTGGCAGTCGGACCACCAACATCGTGAATATACCCCTTAAAGTCAGGTTCCCAGATGATTTTATTCGCCTCAGCAAGAATGGATTCATGACTGCGTGTCTGTATGATCCTGCCCTGATGGAAGGTCAGTGCACAGAAGCTGCAGCCGCCATAGCATCCACGATTGCTGATGAGCGAAAATTTGACTTCCTCGATAGCTGGTACTCCGCCGAGCGCTTCATAAGAAGGATGATAAGTTCTCATATAAGGAAGTGCGTAAACAGAATCCATTTCCTGCTGGGTTAATGGTTTGGATGGTGGATTCTGTACAACAAACAGCTTCTCATCATAGGTTTCAAATAAACGTTTTCCGGAAAATGGATCGGTGTTGCTATACTGAATATAAAAGCTTTTTGCATATTCTAATTTGTCAGCTTTCAGTGCCTCAAAATGTGGCAGTTCGATCGCATCATAGATACTGTCACGGTCTCTTGTTTTATAGACGGTTCCATCGATAAAAGTGATATCCCGGATGTCGAGACCGCTGTCAAGTGCGTCTGCGATTTCAATGATACTGTGCTCTCCCATTCCGTAGGAAATAATATCAGCACCGGAATCAAGCAGAATGGATCGTTTTAATTTGTTGGACCAATAATCATAATGAGCAAGTCTTCTTAAGCTTGCCTCAATTCCGCCAATAATGATCGGTTTGTGTTTGTAGGTCTGGCGGATCAGATTACAGTATACGATCGTGGCATAATCCGGTCTTTTACCCATAACACCGCCTGGTGTGAAAGCATCGGTTGTTCTTCTTTTCTTGGAAACAGAATAATGGTTTACCATAGAGTCCATATTACCGGCAGAGACAAGGAAACCAAGACGCGGTTCACCAAGCTTGTTGATGGATTCTTTGTCTTTCCAGTCCGGCTGCGCAATAATGCCGACTTTGTAACCGTGTGCTTCTAAAAGTCTTGTGATAATGGCATGTCCAAAGGACGGGTGATCCACATAAGCATCACCACTGATATATACAAAATCAAGCTGGGCGATACCAGCTTCTCTCATATCCTCTTTACTGATTGGTAAGAAACCCTGATTCATTTGCATTAACCTTTCTGTTTGCTGACAATCTTTTGTGTATGGAAAATTGTCTGATTTATTCTATGATTTTTCAAAAATATAACCTTAACAGTATAACTTATTTATTGCATTTTTTCAATGCCGCAATCTCTTCTTCTGTCAGTGGACGGTAATCTCCAGGTGCAAGGTCTTCCGGTAGCTGTAACGGTCCCATGGAGATACGTTTTAAATAAAGAACCTTTTTGCCAACTGCTTCAAACATCCGTTTTACCTGATGAAACTTTCCTTCTGTGATTGTCAACTCAATTTCTGACTTTGGTTCACTTTTTAAAATGCGCAAAGCACCAGGTTTTGTAAGGCTTTTCTCACCGATATCAACCCCATTTTTGAAAAGGTTGACATCGTCATCTGTAACGATTCCTTCTATTACAGCGAAATATGTCTTTGCCACATGCTTTGCAGGGCTTAAAAGTTCATGCGCCAGAGCACCGTCATTGGTGATCAGAAGCAGTCCTTCCGTATCAATATCGAGTCTTCCGACCGGAAAAAGATCGGAACGTACCGTGTCGGTCAGATAGTCCATTACCGTTTTATGAAGGTTATCCTCGGTTGCGGTCACACAGCCTGCAGGTTTGTGAAATAAATAATATTCATATTGGCAATATGAAATCTGTTTTCCGTTGCAGCAGACAATATCAGCTTCCGGATCAAGTTTCTGCTCTGGTTTTACGGCAACTGTGCCGTTTATGGTAATTTGTTTTGCTTTGATTCGTTTTTTGACCTCAGAGCGGGTTCCGTAACCCATTTCGGTCAGAAATTTGTCTAAACGTGTTTGCATGAAAAGGATTCTCCTGTGTTATAGTGCGCATCAATATGCAATGTTGCCAAGGCAACCCTAACGATTTTTACCTTTTAAATAGCTCAGCAGTGGAAACGGATTTACACTGAATTCTTCCCCGTTTTCATCATTAAAATAAATGCCAAAATGAAGATGTACCGGGAAATTACCGGTCGTCCCTTCTTTATCGCTGTATCCGGTATCCCCCATAAATCCAAGGAGTGTACCGGCAGTAACTTCATCTCCGATCTGAAAATCTTCTGCATATCCGGAAAGGTGTGCATAGTAAAAATAGGCACCGCGTGTGCTTCTTATTCCGATCCGGTAGCCGCCGAGCCGTAGCCAGCCAATCTTCTCAACAACGCCATCTGAGACACTGCGCACAGGGTAAATACCACGTTCATTGATAGATGGCATAATATCGCAGCCTTCGTGAAAGCGCTCTCCTCCGAAGGTACGGCCTTCTTTCCATGAATTGGAAAAAGAAACGTCTGCATCTGGATGATTTGTAATACTTCCTACAGGGAATACAATGGCATCACCCCACATAGCTTCCATTTTACTCTGTATCTGTTCAAATTTTTCCGGCTGGTATTTTTGCAAGAGGGAAAGCTCTTCCGTGATCGTTCCATCCCGGAAATTCTCCAGTGCAGTCTCATAAGCCAAGGAATTGTCGGCATACAATTTTGTGTCAATCTGCCGTCGGAAAAACAGATTCACACATACGGCAAGAAACAGTGATAGAAAAAGATAAAAATAAAAATGCTGCTGATTTTTCATATAGGATAAGCCTCTTGCTCTTTTATATTCCGGAAGACAGCATCACGATTTCTGTACGCCACCATTTATATGTCTGCAACCAGTGCTTTTGGTATAGTATGCGAATACGGATGGGATTTCTGGCATAGAAACTGACTTCCTATAATATAGTTTATTATGAAAAAAAACAGCTTATTCTTTGGTATTTTTGTTTTAATCGCATATGCTCTTATTTTCCCTTCCGATGCCATAAAAGCAACACAGGATGCGTTGCTCCTCTGGTATCAGAAAGTATTGCCAACCTTGCTTCCGTTTGCCATTTTTTCTAATATTCTTATTTCTTCGAATTGTATTACGGCGTTGACGTCACGTTTTTTTAAACGTTTTGGTAAAATTCCGGTCAGTGAAGATGGGGTGTTTGTATTATGCACAGGTCTGCTGTTCGGATTTCCGATGGGGAGCAAAAATTGTGCAGAGCTTCTGAAGAAAGAAAAAATTTCAAAAAAAGAAGCGGACAGTCTTCTCTTAATGTCGAATCATATCAGTCCGGCATTTATAAGCGGATATCTACTGACAGATCAGCTTGGCTTAAAAGACTTATTTCCTGTCAGCATCGCACTGCTCTACGGACCGGCACTGTTGCTTGGAACCGCAGGTCTTTGTAAAATACAAATGAGCTTTCACGAAAAAAAAGAGGCATCAAGATCTCAAATTAACTTTAAAATCATTGATGCCGGAATTATGAATGGATGTGATACCCTCGTAAAAATAGGCGGTTATATGATGCTGTTTGCCCTGATCGGCGCTGCAATCTCAAAGGTGCCAATGCCGGGTATGCTGTATGTGATCTTTATGAACCTTCTTGAGATCACAAATGGACTTCATCTTCTGGCATTGCAGCCACTGGATCTGAGAATAAAATATTCACTGGCCATGGCTTTTACGGCATTTGGCGGGCTCAGCGGTATCGCACAGACTGGTTCCATGATCCGTGGAACTTCTCTTTCTATAAGAAAATATGTCTGCCAAAAGATACTGCTTTCTGGAATATCATTTTTACTTGCGTGGTGCATCGGCTTCGTCTATGGTATCTGAGTCTTATCCGAATGTAGTACACAAAACAGGATGTTATTTTAACATATCCGGAGAAACCTCAATCTGCGGAAGATCTTCGGTATCCTGAGAAGGAGCTGCATTGCTATCAGCAGGTGGATTCAATTCTGCACGGTTAGAGGAAACTACGTCATAGAATTCCTGGAGAGAAGACATATAATTGTCATGTCTTGCTTTTGCAGAATCCATGGCATGGGAAATAGCCAGTTCAAGATTGCCGAGAATGTCATTTGTATACTGCATAGCACCCATACGGATACCATTGGCATCATTAGTAGCATTGTCAAGAATCTCCTGAGCCTGTTTGGTCGCGATCATGACAACCTCATTTGCCTGGGCATAAGCCTGCTGCATGATCTGATGCTCACTTACAAGTTCGTCCGTTTTTACCTGAGCCTGCGCAATGATGGAATCAGCCTTTGCCTGGGCATCTGCTAAAATTGCTTCTTTGTTGCTGATGATCTTCTGGTAACGCTTGATCTCTTCCGGTGTCTTTGTACGAAGCTCATTTAAAAGCTCTTCCATTTCATCTTTGTTTACGATAATTTTAGTAGATGATAATGTCTGATATTTACAATTATCAATATATTCTTCTATCTCATCTATGATCTGTTCTATTCTGCTTGCCATAGCGATACTCCTTATTTTTTAATATTATATTTTGCATAAATCCGGTCAATAAACTGCGCTGGAACAAACTTTGAGATGTCACCTCCGTAAGATGCAAATTCTTTTACAATCGTGGAACTAAGATAAGAATACTGCAAACTGGTTGTTAAAAAAATAGTCTCTACGCCAGGATTCTCTACATGATTTGTTTGTGCGATCTGAAGTTCATATTCGAAATCTGTTACAGCACGGAGCCCACGCACGATGATCGTCGCATCAATCTGCTTCATGTATTCTACCAGCAATCCATTAAAAGAGGTAACTGTCACATTTGGAAGGTCTGCTGTCATCTCTTTAATCATACTAACACGTTCATCCAGAGAAAACAATGAATTTTTTGCACTGTTATTCAATACTCCGACAACCAGCTCATCAACAATGGCAGATGATCTTTTTATAATATCGATGTGTCCGAGTGTTAACGGATCAAAGCTGCCCGGATAAATTGCTTTTTTCATAATCGTAATTACCTTTCCGTGTATCCGTTTATTCTTTCTTCATAATAAATGCATGCACATTTGTTTTGTATGTTTTTAATTTTGTCAGTGTGAAACCAAGCTCGTCAAGATAGTCAAAGGATGTATCAAGGGAAGCTTCCACGATGATCAGAGTATCTTCTTTGAGAATGGAAGAATCTTTTAAATACTCCAGAACTTCTTTTTCGTATAACTGGTTGTATGGAGGATCCATAAATATAATATCAAATTTATATTTTCCTTCCATGCTGCGGATCGCAGATATTGCATCGCTTGCGATCAGTCTGGTTTCTTTATCAAATTTTGTAAAATGGATGTTGTCCTCAATGCAGGCACAGGCTTTTTTATTATTTTCTGCAAAGACTGCATAACGGGCACCACGGCTGACGGCCTCAAGACCGATCTGGCCGCTTCCGGCAAACAGATCAAGGAAATAGCTGCCAGGGATTTCATTTTGGATCACGTTAAACAACGTTTCTTTGATACGGTCTGTTGTTGGTCTTGTATCCATGCCTTCAATGGTTTTTAATGGCAGGCTTCTCGCCGTTCCGGCAATAATTCTCATAAAATGAACCTCGCTTTGTTCAGAAATTTTATTTCTGTTCTTTTAAAACAGCTTTGTTTTTTACAATGTAATCAATCAGTGAAACAACTGTTAAAATCAGTGCTACATAGGTTAAAATCATACCCAGGATCTGGAAAAAGCTGTTCTGGATATTTAAGATCAGCACAATGACCATAAGCATCTGGAAGGTTGTTTTGAACTTGCCCCAGTAGCTGGCAGCGATCACGACTCCATTATCAGATGCGATCAGACGGAATCCGCTGATGATAAATTCTCTTGCGATAATGATAACTACGATCCATGCAGCAAGCTGGCCGGTCTGGATCAGACAGATCATTGCGGAGCAGACAAGCAGCTTATCTGCGAGAGGATCCATAAACTTTCCAAAGTTTGTGACCAGATTATATTTTCTTGCAATCTTTCCGTCTAACATGTCTGTCAGACTTGCTACGATAAAAATTGCAACTGCAATATAATTGTTATAACCGGTTGTATTTGGAGTAAGCATAAAAAATACAAAAAACGGAATTAATATGACACGGAAAATGGTTAATTTGTTAGGTAAATTCATAATTGCCTTCTTTCTGAAGTCTTTCAGGCTTCTGATTTTTTAATGATATAAAAAACTTATGGGTTGACGATCTCTCCGATCAGGTCATATTCATAAGCACCGGTCACCCTGACTTTCACAATATCTCCGGTCATTAACATTTCATCGGTATTGATAAAAATATAACCGTCAACATCCGGCGCATCACGGTAGGTTCTTCCGACATAAGCCTGGTCTCCATCTACCTGTCCTTCTATAAAGACATAGAGTTCACGGCCTTTCATCGCTTCATTCTTATCAAAGCTGATCTCTTCCTGAAGCTCCATAATATCAGCCTGCCAGTCGGCTTTTACTTCTTCATCTACCTGGTCTTCAAATGCAGCAGCAGGTGTGCCTTCTTCAGGAGAATAGGTAAATGCACCAAGACGGTCAAATTCCATCTCATTAATAAAGCGCATCAGTTCTTCATGCATTTCCTGGGTTTCACCAGGGAAGCCGCAGATTAAGGTCGTGCGCAATGTAATGTCCGGGATACGCTCGCGTAAATGAGTGATAATGCGGACAAGGTCGGCGTGGTTTGTACGGCGTCCCATACGTTTTAAAATCGCATCTTCGGAATGCTGAATCGGAATATCGAGATAATGACAGACCTTTTCATTCCGGATCATAGCATCGATCAGATCATCGTAAATCTCTTCCGGATAGCAGTACATAATGCGGATCCAGAACAGCCCTGGGATCTTATTCAGTTCATCTAATAAGCGATGTAATGATTTTTCACCATACAGATCCATTCCGTAAAGTGTAGTCTCCTGGGCAACAAGGATAAGCTCCTTCGCTCCGTTTGCAACAAGCTCTTTTGCCTGTTCGATCAGATCTTCCATCGGGACACTGCGGTAATTGCCACGGATATAAGGAATAATGCAGTAAGTACAACGTTTGTTACAGCCTTCTGCAATCTTTAAATAAGCAAAATGACCGCCGGTTGTTACGCTTCGTTTTGTATGAACAGACGGAAGTCCTTCTAATGTTTTGAAATTTTTGTAAAAATGGCCGTCCAGTGCTTCATGGACCGCATTTACGATATCTTCATAAGAATTTGTTCCAAGGATCGCATCTACTTCTGGGATCTCCTGATGGATCTCATCTTTATAGCGCTGTGCCAGACATCCGGTAACGATCAATGCCTTCAGCGGTCCTGTCTTTTTGTATTCTGCCATCTCAAGGATCGTATTGACGCTTTCTTCTTTTGCATCATTGATAAAACAGCATGTATTAATGACAATGATATCTGCTTCTGTCTCATCATTTGTCATTTCAATACCGTCATCACGAAGCATTCCAAGCATAAATTCTGTATCGACTAAGTTTTTATCACATCCAAGGGATACAAATAATAATTTCATGCAGTTCTCTCTTTCTTTTTATAGCTTTTTGTGCAGATGGGAAAAGGGCTGCCACACCTTCTATCGTGCAACAGCCCGTATGGATCTTACATTAGTCCTGATCATCTGACTCAGGAACAATCTTTACTTTGCCTTCATAAAGCTCTTCTACTGCAATGGATAATGGCTTTGGACAAGTTGCCTTTTCTGCCATTGGTTCTGCACCGGCAATAATCTGGCGTGCTCTTTTTGCTGTTGCGATCACGATAGAATAACGGCTGTTTACAACTGGTTCTTCGCCGATCTCAACGTCATTATTTACAACTTTCATTAATTCTACATAAGATGGATGTATCATAATATTACCTCTCTTCTGCCTTACGGCTGATTCATTTTCATTTATTTTTTAAAAAGATATCCGGATCTGTGATATCTTAATGGAAGCTTTTATTCCCTGGAGAAAGCAGTTAACTGGTTTCTCATATCGTAGATTGCAGACAGATTTCTGGAAACACGATAATGCTCATTGCGGATAATAGAATGGACTTCTTCCACACAGGCATCCAATTCGTCGTTTACGATCAGATAATCGTAAGCTTCAATTCCCTGGGCCTCCTCAACAGCTCTTGACAGCCGGGATTCAATCACACTCATCTCTTCTGTCCCTCTGCCAACCAGACGGTTCTTCAGCTCATCGGCACTTGGCGGAGTCACAAACATAAGAAGTGTATCCGGGAATTTTTCTTTTACCTTTAAGGCTCCCTGGATCTCAATCTCTAAAATGACATCCTTGCCGGCCAAAAGCTGCTCTTCCACATATGCCTTTGGAGTGCCATAATAATTATTGACATATCTTGCATACTCGATCAGCTCATCTGCCTCGATCATTGCCTCAAATTCCTCTGTTGTCCGGAAAAAGTATTCCACACCATCTGTTTCACCAGGTCTTGGATTTCTTGTGGTTGCGGAAATCGATAATGCATACTGATCAGAATAGCGTTTCATGAGCTCTTTCATGATCGTGCCTTTTCCAGAGCCGGAAAATCCGGAAAGTACAATTAAAATACCTTTATTCTTTCGTATCATAGTCAACCTCTGCTGCATTTCCGTTAAAACGTCCAGCCAGTGTTTCCGGCTGTAATGCAGATAAAATAATTTTATTGTTTTCTGTAAAAATCACACTCTTCGTTCTGCGTCCCTGTGTCGCATCGATCAGGATCTCAGCTTCTTTGCCGCGCCCGATCATCCGTTTGGCTGGTGCAGAATCAGAGGAGATAATACTGACAATCTTATCGGTATTCACCATATTACCGAATCCGATGTTCATTAACTTTGCCATATAAAATCCTTCTATTCAATATTCTGGATCTGTTCACGGACTTTTTCAATATCAGTTTTCAGATTAATACCCGTGTCAGAAATCTCAAGGTCATTTGCTTTGGAAAGAATCGTATTTGCTTCACGGTTCATCTCCTGGGCGATGAAATCAAGCTTACGGCCAATGCTTCCGCCGGCCTCTAACGCTTCCTTTGTACCTCTGATATGGCTTCTTAAACGTACCGTTTCTTCATCTACACAGATCTTATCGGCAAATATGGTCACTTCTGTTGCAATACGGCCATCATCGATCTGCCTGTCTGCAAGAAGCTCCTTTACCTTATTCTCAAGGCGTTCCCTGTACTCTTTCATAATGACAGGGGACCGTTCCTCAATAAAATCAACATACGTAAGCATCTGATCCAGCTTGCCACAAAGATCCTGCTTTAAGTGTTCCCCTTCTGCAATGCGGCTTGCAACGAACTGTTCTGCTGCTCCGCGGATCGCTTTTTCAAGGCCTGCCCATAACTCCTGCTCATCTGCCTCTACCTGCTCCATCGTGAATACATCCGGATAGCGGGATAACGTACTGACTCTGATATCATTCTCAAGACCAAACTTGTCTGCCATGCTGTTTAAATGCATCAGATATTCACCTGCCAGATCTTCATTATATCTTAAGGCAAAATTATCTTCCGAAAAATCTTCATATGTGATATACAGATCAACCTTTCCGCGTTCCATATATTCTTTCAGAAGATTTCTGATCGTGCTTTCAAAAAAATTGAGTGCCTTAGGCATCTTAATATTCACATCAAGATAACGATGATTGACTGACTTCATCTCTACCGTGTATTTACGATTCCCTTCGGTCACTTCACATCGACCAAAACCGGTCATGCTTTTGATCATAATATTCTCACACCTTTCCATACCTCGCATCACATGCTCTAAAATATACTGTATGCATAGGTAATTTTATTATAAATCGAAAGTGGGATGGCGTCAATATTTTTCTTCCACTTCCCGTATGTCCTGTTACTGCTTCTGTTATTGCTCCTTGCAATATTTTTTTTGCAATCTGCCAGCATAAAGTTAAAGACAGACTTTTTGACACCCGAATCTTGCTGTGCGTCCAGGTACGGTTACTCGAATAAAAAATGATGATATGGAACATAATAAATGCAAATGCTGATCTTAAGATATTTATTTTCAGCATGAAAACAGATTGCCGAGGTTAGGGTAAAGGGAAAATATAAAATGGAGGAAATGATTATGTCCGATACGGTAAAACTATTGCGTGAATGTAATTCCGGTATTCAGATGGCTGTTTTTTCAATGGATGAGATCCTGGAGAAGGTAAAGGATGAAAGTCTGCATGAATTATTGGAAAAATCCAAAGAAAAACATGAAAAGCTTGGTGATGAAGCACATCTGCTTCTGATAGAATGCGGGGATGAAGTCAAAGAACCGAATATGCTGACAAAGGGTATGTCATGGATGAAAACAAATGCAAAGGTTTTCATGGACGACAGTGATAAAACAATTGCTGAACTGATCGTGGATGGGTGCGACATGGGAATCAAAACGCTCTGCCGCTATGAAAATGAGTATACCGGAGCAGAGGAAAGAGCGGTCCGGCTGACAGAGGAACTGATCCGGCTGGAAGAAAAATTAAGACAGGATCTGAGAAAGTATTTGTAATGATTTTTGCTGTCAGATTACACAAAGAATATTCGAAGCTTGCTTTGTGTAATCTGACTATGCAGCTAAAATGCCATATGATCGCCCCTGGCGTCCTTTTGGCAAAAATTTATATTTATGCTTCTACTAATGCTTCCATTTCTTTGATGATCTCACCAAAGGAATTCAATGCATCCTGGATCGGTGCCGGTGTTTCAAGGTTTACGCCGGCAATTTTAAGCAGTTCAACCGGAGCCATGGAGCAGCCGCCGGATAAGAATTTTTTATAGCGTTCTACGGCAGGAGCACCCTCTTCTAAAATCTTATGTGCAACAGAGAATGCAGCACAATAACTGGTTGCATACTGATAAACATAGAAATTGTAATAAAAATGAGGGATTCTTGCCCATTCATAACCGATCTGCTCATCTGAAATAATATCAGATCCGTAATATTTTTTATTAAGCTCAAGATATACATTGCTTAAGTTGTCAGCATTTAAGCTTTCGCCGTCTTCATACATCTTATTTGTAAGCATCTCATACTCTGCAAATTGAGTCTGACGGTAAACAGTTCCCTTGAAGCTGTCAAGATAATGGTTCAGCAGATAGGCACGCTCTTTTTTATCGGTTGTATTCTTCAGGAGATATTCCATCAGAAGGATTTCATTACAGGTAGATGCTACTTCTGCAACAAAAATCTTATACTCTGCATAAATGTATGGCTGAGTCTCGTTTGAATAATAAGAATGCATTGCATGTCCCATCTCATGTGCTAATGTAAACATATCGTCTAATGTTCCGTTGTAATTTAAAAGGACATATGGGTGGCAGCCGTAAGCTCCGGCAGAGTAAGCACCGCTTCTCTTTCCCTGATTCTCGTAAACATCGATCCAGCGGTTTTCAAAGCCTTCTCTTACCTTATTCACATAGTCTTCCCCTAATGGTGCAAGCGCTTTTAAAACGGTCTCTTTTGCTTCTTCAAAAGGAATTTCCTTTGCCATATCCGGGATCATTGGTGTATAGATATCATACATATGAAGCTCATCATAACCAAGGCATTTTTTGCGCAGGGAAACATACTGGTGCATCTTATCAAGGTTCTGATTTACCGTGTCGATCAGGTTGTGATATACACTGGAAGAAACGTTATTTGCATCTACCGCACATTCCAGGGATGAGGTATAATTTCTTGCTTTTGAGTGGAATACCTGCTGTTTTATATTGCCGGAATAGAGACTTGCAGATGTATTTAAAAACTGTTTGTAGGTCGCATATAGCTTTTCAAAGGCTTCTTTTCTTACACGTCTGTCAGCAGACTGCAGAAACTGTCCGTACCGTCCATGAGTAATACGTACTTTTTCACCTTTTTCGTCTTCAATTTCAGGGAAGATGAGATCTGCATTATTCAAAATAGAAAAAGTATCTGCCGGTGTCTGGCTCATTTCTGCTGTCATTGCAAGTAGCTTCTCCATTTCTGCGGAAAGGCAGTGCTCCTTCATCCGGCGGATCTCTTCGATCTGTTTTCGATAAAGTTCAAGCGCAGGGATTTCTGCAAAAAATGCTTCTAATGTGTCATCCGATGCTGCAATGATCTCCGGATCGACAAATGCTGTCCTGCTGCCTGTTTCTGCATAAAGGGAATATGCTTTTGCAGACATGGACTGATGTGCAGTATTTGTCTGGTCTTCATCAAACAGACGTTCCGCATAATTAAATGCCTTGTCGAGTTTTTCACCGGCTGCGGCAAACTGCTCTAAAACAGTGAACAGATTCTGTGCGGTTGCGGTTACTTTTCCTTCGTATGAAACAATGGTGTCAACGATGCCGGAGATGGTTTTTAATTCCTGCTCCCAGGCCTCATCATTTTCATACATATCCTTCGTGTTCCATGTATTTTCTTCTTTTACTTCGCTTCTTTTTAATAATTCTGTTGCCATATAAAATAACTTCTCCTTTCCAACGCACTCCTTGTTCCTTCCATCTTTAAATTAAGATGGCAGAAAAAACATGATGCGTACACAGCTCTTTCATTCTATCATACGGTTGGTAGGAAAACAAGTTTGCTTGTCAACTATCGCAGAATCTATTATAATAAAGCGGATATTATGAAATAAAGGAGTTCTTTTACAATGGCATTAGATGGATTTGTAATTTCAAATATAGTACATGAGCTGAATCAGACAGTTTTAAATGCAAAAATAAGCAAAATCGCACAGCCGGAAACGGACGAGCTTCTGTTTACCTGCAAAGGGACAAACGGGCAGTTCCGCCTTGCCATGTCTGCAAGTGCCTCGCTTCCGTTTTTATATCTGACAGATCAGAATAAGCCAAGCCCAATGACGGCACCGAACTTTTGTATGGTGCTGCGTAAGCATATTGCAAATGGCCGGATCGTAAAGATTTATCAGCCGCACATGGAGCGTATCATCCAGTTTGATATTGAACATCTTGATGAACTTGGAGATCTGTGTCAAAAAACGCTGATCGTCGAGCTTATGGGAAAACACAGTAATATTATTTTCTGCAATAGTGAAGGAAAAATCATTGACAGTATCAAGCGGGTTTCATCTATGATGAGCTCCCTGCGAGAGGTCCTTCCAGGAAGGGACTATTGTATCCCGGCAACGCAGGATGACCGGTTAAATCCACTTGAAGTGACCGAGCAAGCTTTTATGGAATCTGTCATGACAAAGCCTCTGTCTATTACCAAAGCGCTGTACACGTCGTTTACCGGATTAAGTCCGCTGCTCGCTTCCGAGATCTGCTACCGCAGTTCGATCGATGGGGATATGCCGGTAGATTCTCTTGATGAAAATGGGAAAAAACATTTATACAACAATCTTTCCTGGATCATGGAAGATGTAAAAAATCATCATTATCAGCCCAATATTATTTTTAAGGGAAAGGAACCGATTGATTTTTCCTGCATCCGTCTGACGCAGTTTGCCGATTATGACGCAAGGGAATATGATTCTATCTCCAAAGTATTAGAGGAATACTATGCACAGAAAAACGTGTATACAAGGATTCGTCAGAAATCAGTTGATTTAAGAAAAATTGTCACAACAGCATTGGAACGTAACCGTAAGAAATTCCAGCTTCAGGAAAAACAGTTAAAGGACACGGAAAAACGTGAAAAATATAAAGTATACGGCGAATTGATCCATACTTACGGCT
Organism: uncultured Roseburia sp.; assembly: GCA_934358955.1. Classification (GTDB taxonomy): domain Bacteria; phylum Bacillota; class Clostridia; order Lachnospirales; family Lachnospiraceae; genus Roseburia. The sequence goes on from CAKRLC010000001.1 coordinate 35,485, forward strand.
ATGGTCTTGAAGAAGGCGCCAAAAAGCTGGATGCACTGAATTATTATACGAACGAAATGATCACCATCCCACTTGATCCTCAGCTGGATGCAAAGGAAAATGCCCAGAAATATTTTGACCGTTATAATAAGTTGAAACGTACATATGAAGCATTAATTACACTGACTGCGGAAACGCAGACAGAGATCGACCATCTCGAAAGTATTGCAACTGCGCTTGATATAGCACTGACCGAGGATGATCTTGTCCAGATCAAAGAGGAACTTGTGGAATTTGGCTATATTAAGCGGAAAAAGACAGATAAAAAAGCAAAAATCAAGAGCAGACCTTTCCACTACCGCTCTTCTGATGGGTATGATATTTATGTTGGAAAAAATAATTATCAGAATGATGAACTGACATTCAAGTTTGCGACCGGAAATGACTGGTGGTTCCATGCAAAAGGAATGCCTGGCTCTCATGTGATCGTCAAGTCGAATAATGAAGAACTTCCTGACCGCGTTTTTGAGGAGGCAGGCATGTTAGCAGGTTACTATTCCAAGGGGCGTGATAATGAAAAGGTGGAGATTGATTATCTCCAGAAAAAGAACGTGAAGAAGCCGAATGGAGCTGCACCGGGATTTGTTGTCTATTACACCAACTACTCTCTTACGATCCATCCGGATATTTCAGGGCTGACATTGATCTCTGATTAAAATCGGACAAAAAGATCATATTTAAGTCTGTATTAGCAGATTGCAAAAAGAAACCTGAACTATTTTTGCAATCTCTAATACCAAAATACGGAACCTGCATATTTTTGGGCAAGCCGGATACAGCCCTGATAAGATGCAAGATCAGCATAATCCTCTGGATGATGCGCATCTACACCGATTATGAAATCGTTTCCGTTAGCTGCCGCAATTTTTATAAAACGTTCATCCGGATAATTGCATTTTTCACGGAAACCATTTACATTGATCTCAACCGGGATCTGCTCCTGCTTTAAGCGCTGCACTAATTTGTCCATGTATGTTGCATACAGACTGTTATCTCCCACAAAACCAAGAATGTCAGGGTGAGCAACAAGATCAAAACATCCGGTATCCAACGCCTCAAAAAGAAGGGACAGATAACGGTTTAAGTGTGCTTCGTCAGTCCAGTCTTTGCGCACACTGATAAAATGATCTTCTTCCGGAAAGAAGTGCTGTGCTAACAGCATATAATCCAGGGGATATTGTTCTATCTCATGGATCGTCGGTTCAAAAATATCCGGAAAGTATTCCATTTCCAATGCTGAAAGAATGGTAATTTCGTTTTTATATTCTGCTTTCAGCTTCTCGATTGTATCTACATAATTTTCCAATTCATTCATTTTCATCCGTATCGTTGAGACAAAGCCATTTTTGAACAAATACGGGGAATGGTCTGAAAATCCTATGACCTCAACCCCCTGTTCTAAGGCTGCCTCCACATACTCACGTTCTTCGCCGGAAGCATGCTGGCATCTTTTTGTATGCGAATGAAAATTGCATTTTTTTGATTTGTAATCTGAACTGTTAAAAGAATGAATCCGTTTCATAATCTTACTCTCACTTTTTTGATATTTATTATTAATGATGCACTAGCTGGATGTCTGGGCAGAATGTATGCTTATAAACAGTTTGATAACAGATTACGTAAAAGAAATATTTTATGTTTCTCTTTTGTGCAATGGAGATAAGACTCATGAATCGTGGAAGCCTTTGCTGAACACGATTCATGTTTTCAGAGGCTTATCGAAATGTTTTGCACAATGAAACAAAAAATATTTCTTTTACGTAATCTGATCGAAATAATGGAAATACATACATTCTGCCCGATTTTTTTCGGTACAGCTTATGATACGCTTATTTTTTTTAGAATGTCAAGTCATAACACAGATGTTATATTCTCAAAATCACGATTGGCAAAGCTATCCTAAATTTTGAAAATATAGCAAAAAATGCATGTGTATCTTTTTGTTTTCTTCATATACTACCATTGAACAAACAAAAAGAAATTTTTGAATGTTCTCTAAACGAAGAATATGCTTGCACATTCTTGCAGAGCAATTTTTTACATTACAGGATTCGGGTGTCAAAAGATCTGCTTTTTAGTTTAGTGGAGTCAAATTGCACAAAAAAATATTGCAAGTTTCATTGTGCAAACATTCCGATAAGCCTCTGAAAACGTGAATCGTGTTCAGCAAAGGCTTCCACGCTTCATGAGTCTTATCTCCATTGCACAAAGAGAAACTTTTCATATTTCTTTTGCGCAATTTACCAATAAAAGTTATGGAGCAGATTTTTTGACACCCGAATCATTACAGGCAATGTAAAAAATTGCGGGCGCATAAGAAAAAAATGGAGTCAGAAAACAAAGGAGGGTTTTTATCATGACAGGACGTTCATCTAACAAAGCAGCTGTTCCGGAAGCCAAAAGTGCATTAGACAGATTTAAGTATGAGGTAGCCGGTGAACTCGGTGTTCCGTTAAAAGACGGTTATAACGGTGATCTTACTTCCCATCAGAACGGATCTGTTGGTGGGTATATGGTCAAAAAAATGATCGAGGCCCAGGAACAGCAGATGGCAGGAAAATAAATTTTCCGAAAATAAATTTTCCGAAAATAAATTTTCCAAAAATAAATTTTCCGAAAAAGAATTTTTATGCCAAAAACGGGACGGACACAGATTCTGTGCCTGTCCCGTACATAGTTTCAGGAGTAGTTCCTTTCCTGGTTCTGCAGTGATAGAACATTCTAATTGTCTTTCATTATTTTGCAAAGGTCATTTTGTTATTCGTATTATCATAGTCAAATTTTCCATCATTTTTTTCTTCCAGGGCTTTTATCATATGATAGGTATATTCATTGTATGGTGTTGGAATTTCAAGTTCCTTTCCCATACGGACCAGTGCACCGGAGAACATATCGATCTCTGTATGGCGTCCGGCATCCAGATCCTGTAAGGTAGAATATCTCGCAGATGGAGGAACAGCGCTTCCATGACTGGAGGAAGCATCTGCTTTGCTGATGTCAATCCCTTTTGCAGCGGCAATGGCTTCAAGCTCTTGCCGGAGTCCATTACTGATCTGTTTCATATGTGTGCTGTCCTGATAACAGCCGACGCCTGCGCCAAGAATTGCCTGTGGCAGATTGTTGCAGACATTTAGACGGAACTTGCTCCATATTTCTTCGCGGATATGCTCTGTAATACGGTAATGCAGCCCGGTATCCTGGAACAGTGCATCGATCGCCTGTACACGCTCACTCTCATAAGGAGCTGAAAGTTCCCCCAAAATGATTCCAATCGTAGTATCCGGCTGGAAGCAATATCCGTTTCCTTCTTTGTGGGAGGCAATTTTTATTAATGAATGCAGAACGTGGGAACTGCCGATTCTGTCAGCAATAAGCTCTTCACTGTCGACTCCGTTCATAAGACTCATAACGGTTGTATTTTCACCTGTGATCGTCTGAATACTGTCAAGGCATTTGGCTAATGCCCCATACTTCAAGGAAACAATGAGCAGATCGGTTCCTTTTGCTTCCTGCGGTGACCATACCTGGGGATAATAGGTTTCTCCATTGATCAGGCAGCCTTTTTTCAGTCGTTCTGCGCGTTCCCCTTCTGCGATCACTCCAAGATGAATATCTTTACGATGGGAAAGTCCCCATATTACATACGATCCAACTGCTCCTGCTCCAAGAACTGCAACTGTTTTTATCTTCATGTCTCATTTTCTCCTTTAGTTCTTTTTTATTTATTTTGGATTTTTATACTTCGGGTGTCAAGAACTTATATCCATATTTCTATTGGTAAATTACACAATCAGAATGTCCTTACAGGTTCAGCTTATTTCTCCGGTCTGCAAGAAACTGTTCCAAATAATGTTTTAAGTTCTGATGCTCTTCACCCTCTAATGATGGGTCATCCTCAAGAAGCTGTTTTACATCGTCTGCAGCTTTCTGAAGAATGTAGGCATCCTGATAAATATCTGCCAGGGCAAATTGCATTTCACCGGATTGCCGGATCCCGAAGAAATCACCCGGACCACGTAGCTTTAAGTCCTCGCTTGCAATTTGAAAGCCGTCGTTTGATTTATTCAAAATGTCAAGCCGCTTCATAGATTCTTTAGAGCCACTTACATTTACCATAATACAATAGGACTGTGCATCCCCTCTTCCGACACGCCCACGCAGCTGATGAAGCTGTGCCAGACCGAAATGCTCTGCATTTTCAATCATCATAACGGTTGCATTCGGCACATTGACACCAACCTCTACTACGGTTGTTGATACAAGAACCTGGATCTCATTGGCGGCAAACTGCTCCATGACTTTGTTCTTTTGTGCAGGCTTCATCTGTCCGTGAAGAACTCCGATCACGATGTCTTCCGGCAGCTCCTCTTTTAACTGCTTCGCATAATCAGCAACATTTTCTGCTTCCATATTCTCGCTTTCTTCCACGAGTGGGCAAATCACATAGGCCTGATGCCCGGCCCGTATTTCCTTTTCAATGAACTGATATGCTTTTGGACGGTATCTGGTGTCGACAACGCAGTTTTTGATCGGCAGTCTTTTTGCCGGTACTTCATCGACAACAGAGATATCAAGATCCCCATATAATATGATTGCAAGCGTTCTTGGGATTGGTGTTGCACTCATGACCAGTATGTGAGGTGTCTGCCCTTTCCCGGAAAAGGTCTCGCGCTGTTTTACTCCAAAACGATGCTGTTCATCGGTAATGACCAGTGCCAGATCCTGATAAATTACCTTTTCCTGGATCAGCGCATGTGTTCCGATGACCAGTGCATTTGGAGATTCTGCAAGCTTTTGGTACGCTTCTCTTTTCTGCTTTGCTGTCATGGAGCCTGTGATTAAAATTAATGGATAATCCAGACCAAAAAGCTCACACATTTCTGTGAATGACTGGAAATGCTGTTTTGCAAGCACTTCTGTCGGAGCCATGATCGCAGACTGGTAACCATTGTGCGCCGCATCTGCCATAGCGAGAAATGCCAAAACCGTTTTTCCGGAGCCGACGTCACCCTGGATCAGCCGTTGCATCACGTCCGGTTCGCGCATATCTTTTTCAATCTCTTTTATAACACGAAGCTGTGCATTGGTTAAGCGGTATGGTAATTGCTGGATCAGCCCGTCAATAAATGCATCATCGCGGAAAGAAAAAAGGTTCTTTTCTTTTTCACGTTTTTCCTTCTGATACTGAAGGCTTAATACAAATAAAAACAATTCATCAAAAACAAGACGCTTTCGGGCATCAATCAGAGTGTCCATGTTATCCGGAAAATGAATCTGTTTTGTTGCGTAATTATATTCGCAGAGCTGATGCTTTTCACGAAGCTGCTCTGGCAGATAATCCCGGAAAAGCTGCTCTTCCATAAGGATCGCACGCTCTGTTTTTGTCATAAGCTGATTGGAGATTCCTTTTGGGAGGCTATAGACAGGAAGAAGAAGCTGCTCCATTCCCTTATACTGCTCCTGTGTATACACAGCAGGCTGTTCCATACATAACCGGCCGTTTTTTTTCTGGACTTTTCCATAAAAAATATAGGATTCTCCTGGATGGAGCATATTTTTTATATACGGCAAGCGGAACCAGACAAGTTCTAAGCGTGCGCCAAGAGAAGTCAGCGATGTGACTGTGATCTGCATGCTGCGCACCCTCTTTACGATCGGTTTCTGGCTGATCTGCCCGTAGACAGCAGCAATCTCTCCTTCTGCAACCTGATCTGCATGCTTTACTTCCGGAAACTGAATGTAAGTTCTTGGATAAAACAAAATAGCATCCTGAACGGTTTCAATATTTATTTTTTGAAAAAGGGCAGCGGTCTTCTCACCAATCCCTTTTACCTCCTGGATGGATGAATTTAATTGCATGGATCCACTCTCTTTCCTTACATAGCTACGAAAAGAAAGCAGACTGCTGTAGTAATATGTAACAGCATCTGCTTTCCGTATAAACTGACTTTTTTATTTATTCAACCGAAATGACATAGTAATAAATCGGCTGGCCGCCGCTGTGAACTTCTACTTCCACATCCGGGTAAGAATTCTCAATCTTTTCAGCAAGAGCTTCTGCAGCAGATTCTTCCATCTCTTCACCATAATAAATACTTACGATGGCAGAATCTTCATCGATCATTTCTGCGATCATGGTAAGTGTTGTCTTCTCCATGTCTGTGCCGACAGAAAGGATGCCTTTATCACCGATTCCCATATAATCGCCCTGACGGATCTCTTTGTCATCAATAACGGTATCACGCACTGCGTAGGTTACCTGACCTGTCTTAACAAGCTGGATCTCTTCTGTCATACGTTCTTCGTTATCCTCTGGAGTGCTGTCCGGGATATAATTTATAAGAGCAGTGATTCCCTGCGGGATGGTCTTGGTCGGGATTACGATCACATTCTTATCCTCGGTAAGGGAAGCTGCCTGATTGGCTGCCATAATAATATTCTTGTTGTTTGGAAGAATAAAGATATTCTTTGCGTGAACCTTTTCAATCGCAACAAGCATATCTTCTGTACTTGGATTCATTGTCTGACCACCTTCGATGATATAGTCAACGCCAAGTCCTTTGAAAATCTCGTTGATACCCTCTCCGATACTTACAGAAATAAAGCCCATTTCTTTTTCTTCAACAGGTGCTTCTTCTGCTTCCTGCTCTTCTGCAGCTTTGATCTCTGCTTCTGCGTTCTGGGCACTCTGCATTTCTTTTTCTTTCATGGCAGAGATCTTCTCATCACGCTCTAAACGCATATTTTCAATGATGATTGTTGTAAGACTTCCATAGGAAAGACCCTTCTGCATTGCCATACCAGGATCATTCGTATGTACATGTACTTTGACGATCTCATCATCTGCAACGACAACAATAGAATCACCAATAGATTCTAAATAGCCTTTGAATTCATTTTCCTGCTTCTCGGTAAAAGGATGCTCGAGCATGATCAGAAACTGTGTACAATAAGTAAAGGTGATCTCCTGCTCGGCCTGTGCATCAATATAAGAATTCGCAGTTGCTGCAGCATCTCCTGATGGCATCTCGATCGTGTAATCAACTTCTTTTCCATTCAGTGCATCCAAAGCGCCCTTTAACACCTGCATTAATCCCTGTCCGCCGGAATCTACAACACCAGCCTGTTTTAAAACAGGAAGCATGTCTGGCGTCTTGGATAATACATGATCGCCTTCTTTGATGATCTCTTCGCAGAAATAAACAAGATCATCTGTTTCTTCGCCTAATTCCAATGCCTTATCGGACATTCCTTTGGCAACGGTAAGGATCGTTCCTTCCTTTGGCTTCATAACTGCTTTGTAGGCAGTCTCCGTTGCTTTCTGGAAAGCTTCAGATAAAATTCTTACATTAAGTTCATCATATTCTGCAATAATCTTGGTAAATCCACGGAATAACTGGGATAAAATAACACCGGAGTTACCTCTGGCACCGCGTAAGGAACCGGAAGAAATTGCTTTTGCCAAAGAAGCCATCGTAGGATTCTCAATCGCCATTACTTCCTTTGCAGCAGACATGATCGTCATTGACATATTGGTTCCGGTATCTCCGTCTGGTACAGGGAATACATTTAATTCATTGATCCATTCTTTTTTGGCTTCCAGATTATTCGCTCCAGCCAGAAACATCTTGGCAAAAAGCTCAGCATTTATTGTAGTGACTTCCACTTTTTAAATTCCTCCTTAATCGATGACACGTACGCCTTCGACGTATATGTTAATCTTTTTAATTTCCATTCCGGTAAATGCTTCTACCTTATATCTGACTGTCTCAATCAGATTGTCCGCAACTGTGCTGATGCTGACGCCATAAGATACAATCACATGAAAATCAATTGTAATTTTATTCTCTTCATCTACCGATACATTAATACCATGTGTCAGATAATCTCTTTTTAATAACTTTACGAGTCCATCTTTCATATTTACCGCAGCCATACCTACGATACCAAAACATTCGACTGCTACAGAACCTGCATAAGTTGCAATTACTTCAGTATCAATTGTAACTTTGCCTAATTTGGTTTCCATCTGTCCATTCATATTCTATAACCTCCTGCACATAAAAATGCTAGTTTATAGTCTATTATAACCGCTTTTCTTCAAAATTCATAGTCATAAATTACATTTTTATATTTTTTTTAAAATTCACTTGCAATATCTATTTTTTTCTGATAGAATAAATGATGTTGTGAGCCTGTTCAACGATATAGGCTTAGGAAAATGCGAGGAGGTGCAAAACAATGGCAAAATGTGCAGTTTGTGGAAAGGGCGCTCATTACGGAAATAATGTAAGCCATTCTCATAGAAGATCAAATAGAATGTGGAAATCAAACATCAAACGTGTTAGCTGCAAAGTTAATGGAACACCTAGAAAATTATATGTATGTGCTTCCTGTTTGAGATCCGGCAAAGTAGAAAGAGCTTAGTCTTGATACTTAGAGAACTGCTTACGCAGTTCTCTTTTTTTTCAATCTAAAATACTTTACTGCAGAGATCCAGGTATCGAGCGGTCTGCTTCATAACCTTTATTAATAGATTGTAAAAAGAAATATTCCAGGTTTCTCTTTTGTGCAATGAAAATAAGACTCATGAAGCGTGGAAGCTTTTGCTGAACACGCTTCACGCTTTCAGAGGCTTATCGGAATGTTTTGCACAATGAAACCTGGAATATTTCTTTTTTACAATCTACCAACAGAAACTTAAATGCAGACCGTTGGATATGAGGATACACTCTTAACAGCAAAACAGATAGTATCCGACCAGAAGGCACATCACGATCAAAACGATCCCGATAAATTCATTTTCTATAAAAAGCATGGCAAACATGCCTAATCCAAAGAAAAATAATGCAAATCCCCAAATTCGTTTCATTTTAAGCACCAAAAAAGACATATATCTGTTATAATATATGCCTTTTGTGAAATCATTGTCTCTTATTTTGAGTTGACGTTTGCTTTGAATGGAAAGCAAACTCTGCTACTCTTCTTTGTTGACGGAATCCTTTAAAATATCTTCCATTTCTTTTGCAGCAGTCTTTTTTGCTTCAACATCTTCATCGTTCGAAGAAGCAGTCACACCATCGTCCTTTTTAGAAGTAAAGCGGTTCACAAAATCAGGAACCATATCGAGGATCTTTGTTACACCGTCCTGATTCTTGACGTTCACAAGCTTTGTTGTGCCGTTTTGGATGACGAGCACTGCACTTGGCATGATCTTTCCGCCCATACCACCTGCGCCGTTATTCTTTTTATCCTGGCTGAATGCTCCGGCTGCTACGCCAAAAGATACGTCAACCAGTGGAAGGATGATCGTATCACCGATGTGGATCGCATCTCCAACAACCGTTTTGGTTGTAATAAAGCTATCCATTCCTTTGAATAAAGATTCTACTGTTGTATGAAAACTATTGTCTCCCATATCCTGATACCCCTTTCTATTCCTTACCTGTTATGCAATATTTTTTTCAGAACTGTCCGGACCTCTTTATCCAGGATCATTCTTACTGCCACGATCAGCAGACGAATGATGCGGACGCGTCCTTTGACGGAAAAGGTTCCTTTTATATAAAGCTGCTCTGCTTCAAAATCCGGATAAATGTGAACATCACCTGTATACAAAACCGGGATGATACAAAGCAGTCCAAGGATCTGTCCTGTAAGTGCAGGATCTGCCAGAGAAAATGTCAGATCGGAAGCAATCTTACGGATGCCAAAATGTTTCAGAAGGTACTTTAACTCACCAAGAGTCTTTTGTACGACATGCTGATTCATTGGATCGGTCAGATTTGCCTTTATTTTTTCCCAAAATGCTCTTTTTGATGCAAAGGATCTTTTTAATCGCAGAAACCCCTCACGGATCCTCTCCGGGATATGCACTATCCGCGCCCAAAAGGTCTTCCACTTTCGCAATAAGCTCTTTTTTTCTTTTGTGACTGTATTCTCAGTTCCTGCCACAGCAGATGCGGTCTGGCTGTCTGCGGTACTGTTGTCTTTTGGCTCTTTTAACTCGGTTGCCTCTATTGCAGGTGCCGGTTGTTTGGCTGCCTGTTCAGGTGCTTCTTTCGTCACCGTTGGTTCAGATTCTGCCTCTTCTTCCAGTTCTGTTTCCAGATCCTTTTCTGCTTTTTTATGAAGAGGAACGCCAAAAATACGGACTGCTTCCTGAAAATCTCCATTTTCAAAAGAAAATTCAAAACGGATCAGCGATAAAAGCCAGCTGATCTTTCCTGTGATCTGATAACTGTCCTCGATCCTTCCTGTTGCGGAATATCGTACCGGTACAAACAATATCAGACACAGTGCTAATATAATAATCCCCAGGATCACCAGTAACAGGATCCCGATGATTTTTAAAACAGTGAGTAAAAATCCAATCATGCTGAACCGGAATGTTTCCTTTTCTGTTCCAGATAAGCAGCGATCTTAAATGCCCCGGTCTGGCGGTAAGTCTCATCTATAATAGATGTGGCTATTTCGATCGCCTCCTGATATCCCTTAGCAAGTCCTACGACATAAAGGTCTTTTTTCGGATAACCTTTCTGTAACAGTTCGTGTGATGGGATGATATCCAGAAGATTGTTCTTATTCGATGCCAGTGTGATCACATAAATATCCAGCTGGCCTGCATTGTGAAGAATTTTCCATTGGATTTTCTTTTTCTTATGTACGATGCTTTCGCCTACATACAAATCGTCATACCATTTCATGTAAATCCTCACGACTGAAAATATTTATGGTTTCCCCATAAATTATTTCTTTTTAATTCCAAATACTCATTATATGCTTTTTCCAAAATCTGTTTTTCATTTGAAAATTTTAATAAATGATAAGCTTCATGATACTTATAAAATCCGGAATCAACAAAATACTCTTCGCGTTGTGGTTTGCTGTAATAACTGTCGGCCATCATAAGATACCAGTGCACGTCCTTTTCAACGGTATCCTCCGGAACGGTAAATGTATACTGGCTCTTTCCGACATACTTTATGATCGTTGCCGCAGAACCGCTTTCTTCAAGCACCTCTCTGAGTGCCGTATCCGGATATTCTTCGCCTGGTTCCACAGTGCCCTTCGGAAGAACCCATCCTTCATATTTGTTCTTATAATTCTTATATAAGAGAAGTATTTTACCTCGAAATATTACCACACCCCCACAACTAGTTGCCTCTATCATTGCAATACCTCCTGATGTGGTGAAAAATAAACTTTTGTCATAAGTATAATACTTTTCATTTTATCGCGCAAGCTACTCTGAATAATAAGTGTCAAATATTTTTCTTGCGATCGGTACAGCATATTCGCTTCCGGCGCCGGAATCTTCTACGATGATCGCAACTGCAATGTCCTCTTTATCATCGCGATGGGCGTAGCCTACAAACCACGCATGGGATGCTTTGGAGGAAGTGGAAAATTCTGCACTTCCTGTTTTTCCGGCAGCAGTATAGCTTTTTCCTTTTAGCTTCTCTGCTGTGCCATTCTGTACTGTTTCGCTCATAAAAGACTGCAGCAGGGAGGCATCTTCTGCTGAAAGCAGCTGACCATATTCAGATGGCTCTGTTGTATCTACTTCCACTCCATTATAATTCTCTATACGATCGATCAGATATGGATTCATCAAAACGCCGTCATTTGCAATTGCCGATGTCACTAACAGCATATGAAGAGGTGTGACCAGTGTTTTCCCCTGGCCGATCGCAGTTTCCATGATGGCAGAATCCGTAGCATCTTCTTCGATAGAAAAGCTGCTCTTCGAGGCCTCCATCTTAAAAGGGAGCTTCTGGTTAAAGAGCAGGCTGTTACACAGCTCCTGAAACTGTGTTTTATCCAGCGTCAGCCCAAGTGATGCGTAGGACGAATTACACGAATTGGCAAAAGACTCCATCAGATTCTCTGTTTTGTGTTTCTTATTATTATAACAATGGATCGTGGAGCTGCCGGCGGTATATTTTCCGACACAATCAAAGGAGTAATCTTCATAATTGCTGTTTTCATGCACATATTCTAATGTAGTAAAAATCTTAAAAATAGATCCCGGAGGATAAAGGCCCTGGGTTGCACGGTTCAAAAGAACGGTACTTTCACTGTCTTCTGAAGTGAGTTCTTCCCAATCTTCGGATATTTTATTCGGATCATAATCCGGTTTGGATACCATCGTTAAAATCTTTCCGGTTGACGGTTCCATAACGAGTACTGCCCCATCGTATTTTCCAAGCGCCTGATAAGCCGTCTGCTGCAGGTCATAATTCAGGGTAGTAATGAGATTATCGCCGATATTTTTCTGTCCCTGGAAACCATTTACGATCTTTTCAAGAAAAAACGTATGAGAACGCAGGAGGCTGAAATTGGCGTAAGACTCAAGTCCTGCTTTGCCATTGGTATCAAAACCGACCACATGTGCAAACAGATTCTTATAAGGATAATTTCTTGTCTCTTCCCCATTCTCATCTGTCACTGTTTCTGCCAGCACATAGCCGTCTTCGGATAAGATTTCGCCGCGGACTACATTTTTGGCAAACAGATCCTGTCTTTTGTTGTAAGGGCTATTGATAAAATCTTCGCTCTTTATAAATTCAAAATAGGTAAAATAGCCCATCATACAGACAAAAATTGCCAGAAAGACATACATGATCACTGCAAATTCTTTATTTTTTTTACGAGAAGTCTTCGACATTTGCCCTTTCGAATCCGGTTTTCTTTTTGCGGTTCTGCCGGATGTTTTTTCCCTTTGATTCATGTTCTTCTCCCTCATCCTGTCGCATAATATATAATCCCTGAATAATAGCAAAGATCACCATGGAGCTAAGCAGCGAGCTTCCACCATAGCTGACCAATGGCAGGGTAACACCTGTAGATGGTATGAACTTTGTTGCACCGCCGATCGTTAAGATCACCTGGAAAGCATACGTTGTGCCAAGACCTAATGCGATCAGCTTATAAAACTGGTCTTTCATCTGCATCGCAATATTTAAAAACATTAAAAAGCAGCTGAAGCATACCATGATCAGACAAAGGGCAAAAATACCACCCATCTCTTCGGAAATCGCAGAAAATATAAAGTCCTGTTTTACAACCGGGATTTTATCCGGGATTCCCTGGTATAAGCCCATCCCAAACCAGCCACCGGTTCCAATCGCAAATAAAGATTGTGCTACCTGATAGCCCTGCTTGTCGATATAAGCAAGTGGATCTTTCCATGCAAGAACACGTACCTGGATGTGGGAAAAAATATGGTATGCAATGACGGATGCAAATGCTCCGGCAACCAGGCCGCCTGCAAAATACCGGACATCCCTTGTAGCCACATATAACATGACTACATAGGTTACGAAAAACAGGAGTGCCGCGCCAAGATCCCTGGAAAAAACAAGGATCAGTACATGTGCGGCTGCAATCGCAGTTGTGATGCATACCTGCCGGAAGTCTGTCATCTGATACAGCATACCCGCCACAAAAAAGACAAACAGGATCTTTACAAATTCACTTGGCTGGACAGAAATACCTGCGATGGAAAGCGAGATCTTTGCTCCATAGCTGGTAGAACCTGCAATCGCCACAAAAAGAAGCGCTGCGAGCCCACCGCCCGCAAATAACCAGTACAGTTTTCGCACAAAGCCGACATTTTTGATCAGAAGTGGCACGATCAGTGAAAAGACCATGGAGATTGCGGCAATGTAAAACTGCTTTTGGGCGCTGTCAAAGGATAATCTTGTCAGCATAATGAAGCCAATGGCTAAAAGCATGCACAGATGATTGGTCACAAGCCGGGATGATCTGCTGTAAAACAATTGATAGCAGACCTGGATCAGTGCAAGAAAAATTGCCTGCTCTGCATAAAACAAGAGGATCTGCGGATCCTTTGTCACCAGATAAAGGACAAGGAACGCATCCAGATGGATCAGAAAAATCGCAGCGCACTGCCTTCCTAAAATATGCTGTCTCTGCTCAGGCTTTATCTTCTGGCGAAATGCAGCAAAGCATTCATATGTGTAAAAAACAAACATAAAAATCATGAAATATTTCGATGATTCTATGAAGAGATTTGTCATAGGCTTACTCTACTCCTCTTTTATAATGTCCGTTTGTATAGTCTCCCTGATAAACATCCTGTAGTTTTTTTCTTCCGGTTACAAATACATCCTCGCAGGCTGAGAGTATCCTCTCAACTTCCTTTGGTTTTTCTATTGTAAAGGAAATTCTGTAGCAGGAAAAGCCGGCCTTTTTCAGGTCTTTTTCGTAACCAAAAAGAATCAGTGGTATCGAATTATAAATCGTATTATAGCACGCAAAGCAATGGTTTTTCACCGGGAAAAACTTTCCATAGCGGTCCTTTAACCAGGTGATCTGTCGTTCTTTATCACAGCGGAGCGCATTTGCATGAACACATTGTGCAGATGTCATAAGCGGCAGATATCCGTAAAGCAGCAGCTCACTGTCTGTATTATCCCGCATGGACAATTCGTGGCGGTTCAACTCAAATGGCGCTGTTAAGCGCAGCGGATGATATTGGCGCAGCAGCCCGATTGCCCTGCTGTTAAAGGAATACATACCCTGATCTAAGATAACCGGTAAATCTGTCCAGTTTTCCAGCACAAATGCAAGCGCATCATAACTTTTGACGAGCACTCCATCTGCCCCTGTTTTTATGAATGCATCTGCATGTTCCAGATAAAAGTCAGATGTATTTTTTCGAAATACCGTTGGCAGGACCATATATGCCCTTTTTCCATGCGCATGGATTGATGTTACATCCTCTGCCAGCTCGGTAAGAATTGTTCTTCTGCTGTAGCAGGCAGGATCCAGATAAACATCTTCGATCCAGTCAGATGTAAGTACAGGCGCAAGCTGCTGACGGGATTCGACAGAAGCAGAATAATGCTCCTTTGGGGAGCCAGGCAAAGATTTCTGTATGCTCTCGTTCTTTTTGGATACAGGTTCATCTGATACCTCCTCTTTTCTTCGGTAAGAAAGTACCAGTTTTTCTTCCAGCCCGGATAAAGCATCACGGCGCAGCTGATTTAATGCTTTCATTGGAAGAAAAATATCTTCCTGTGCATCAATATGAAGCTGTGCAAATTCAAACGGTGTATTTCCGGTTTTCTCAGCATTCTCACGGATCTTCTCTGCAGAAAGCGGCTGCTTCAATGCCGGCTGTACAAGATCACCAGTGGCTGTAAATGATACATTTCCAAGTGACACTTCCATCATAGCAGGTAAATCTTTGGATAATGTTAAGATTCCTTTGATTTTTTCTTTCTTTTGCTGATTACAATAAGCATTCCGGATCTGATCCTGAAGCTGTTCGTTTCCTTTTGCGTGGTTTGGCTTCTGGAAGGTGATCATATTTTTCCCGTTATGCTGTTCGTAATAACCGCTGGTAAAGCCACTGCGGTTACCAAAATCGAATAGCTTCCGGTTGTCTTCTGCGGAGACTTTGTAGTCTTTGGCACCATATTCTAAATAACGGTCGATATATTTGCGGTAAATAGAGACAACGCCCGCAGCATATTCTGCCTGTTTCATTCGTCCTTCGATTTTAAAGGAATAAATGCCGCTTTCTGCAAGCTGCGGAATGGATTCGATCGTACACAGATCCTTCGGGCTTAAAATATAAGGACCTACCGGGATTTTTTTCCGGTGTTCGTCATATACTTCATAAGGAAGTCTGCATGGCTGGGCGCATCTGCCCCGGTTTCCGCTTCTGCCGCCGAGCATACTGCTGAGCAGGCACTGTCCGGAATAACAGTAGCATAAAGCTCCATGTATGAAGCTTTCGATTTCGATATCTACATGATCGGAAATATCCTTAATCTCAGCAAATGACATCTCGCGCGCAGTTACGACACGGTTGGCACCCAGATCCTTCATCAGCTGTGCACCATAGCGGTTTGCAACCGTCATCTGTGTACTTGTGTGAATGTCTAAGTCCGGAAAAGATTCCCGTATCAGTGAAAATGCTCCCATATCCTGCACAATGACTGCATCGAGTCCCTTCCTGTAATATGGAAGCAGATACTGGTACAGCTGTGTATTCAGTTCATCTTCTTTTAAAAGCGTATTCACTGTCAGGTACAGCTGTTTTCCATGAATATGTGCATCGTCAATGGCACGGAGCAGCTCTTCCTCGGAAAAATTATTTGCATAAGCTCTTGCACCAAACTGGCTGCCACCGACATAAACAGCATCTGCTCCTGCATTCAGTACAGCCTGAAAAATTTCATAAGAACCTGCAGGTGCTAACAGTTCTAATTTCTTTTCTGTCATATTTTATTTTCTCCATAATAAGCAGCGGATGTTATGCATCCTCTAAAAGTTCTTCCAATTCTGTTTTATCTTTTAGCAATGCATGATTTTTATCTTCCAGCTCTTTTAATGTTTTTTCATCCTCTTCCATCTTAAGCTGACTGGAGATCAGTTCGTGCTTGAGACGGTAAATTTCTTTTTCTTTTGCTTCCAGTTCGTTTTCCAGGCGTTCAATCTGTTCCTTTGACTTGAAATAATCATCTGCGATATTGAGCTGTAAAAGAGTCCCTTTCATATCCGAAGAAATACGATGATAACTGTCCATCGCTTCAAAGCGGCTTATTTTTTCATTCAGATAAGACGCAACCTTTTGTAAATAGGCCTGTTCCTCATACCCACTCAGCGTGTATACTTTTCCTCCGATGATCACATCGGTACTTGTTTTTTCTGCCATCGCTTGGTTCCCTGCCTTTCTGTCAAACTGTATATTTTTAATCCTGTCAGTCGTCTTGTACTTATTTTGAAATTCCAAAATGCTGATAAGCAAGATCTGTCACCATACGGCCTTTTGGAGTTCTGATAATAAAGCCATTCTGGACGAGATATGGCTCATAGACATCCTCGATCGTACCGGAGTCTTCTCCGATCGAAGCTGCTAAGGTATCAAGGCCGACCGGCCCTCCCTGAAACTTCTCAATGATCGTCATTAAAATATTACGGTCATTCTGGTCAAGCCCATATTTATCAACCTCAAGCAGATCCAGCGCAAAGGCTGCCACTTCCTTTGTGATCCTGCCATCATATTTTACCTCTGCAAAATCCCTGACACGTTTTAGCAAGCGGTTGGCAAGTCTTGGAGTACCACGGGAACGGCGTGCCATCTCGTAGGCTCCTT
Source organism: uncultured Roseburia sp. (assembly GCA_934358955.1). Classification (GTDB taxonomy): domain Bacteria; phylum Bacillota; class Clostridia; order Lachnospirales; family Lachnospiraceae; genus Roseburia. The sequence goes on from CAKRLC010000001.1 coordinate 52,658, forward strand.
CCTCGTCTATCTCTACGCCAAGCTTTGCCGCAGAATGTAAAATAATTACCTTTAATTCCTCTACGGTGTAAAATTCCAGATGATGGATCACACCGAAGCGGTCTCTTAACGGTGCGGATAATAAGCCGGCTCTTGTTGTCGCGCCTACTAATGTGAACTTTGGAAGATCCAGACGGATGGAACGGGCAGTTGCCCCTTTCCCGATCATAATATCGATCACATAATCTTCCATTGCCGGATACAATACTTCCTCAACCTGACGGTTTAATCTGTGGATCTCATCGACAAATAAAATGTCTCCTTCCTGGAGATTACTTAAAATAGCAGCCATCTCACCAGGTTTTCCGATTGCCGGTCCGGAAGTGATCTTCATATGAGTTCCCATCTCATTTGCGATGATCCCTGCAAGTGTAGTTTTACCAAGTCCCGGAGGTCCGAAAAAGAGAACATGATCTAAGGACTCGCCTCTTTGCTTCGCTGCCTCAATATAAATCTTTAAATTTTTCTTTGCTTTTTGCTGTCCGATATAGTCATCCAGTGTCTGAGGCCTGAGATTCTTTTCGTTTTTAATGTCCTCTTCCTGAATCTGGGTGGAAATCACTCTCTTTTCCATAGTTTCATCACTTTCTTTTGATAAAATGCCTGTTTTATGTCCCATACCAGGATCAATGCAGTCAATTATCTTTGTCTATTATAAAAATGCCATCTTTTTTAAAGCTGCTTTCAACAGATCTTCCACATCGGTTGTTTCTGTTACTTCAAGTCCATTTAAGGCTTTTAAGGCTTCGGAAGAAGAATAACCGAGAGCGACCAGCGCCTGTACGGCTTCATTCTTTGCATCATTTGTCTTTCCGGCCTGTACATCCGTATTCTTTGAAAGCTTTTGTTCAAAAGCATCTTCTAAACTTAATTTATCTTTTAATTCAAGGATCAGGCGCTGGGCGGTCTTCGCTCCGACACCCGGAGCCTTAGCAATCGCTTTTGCATCCTCTCCTAACACTGCAAAGCGCAGATCATCGGTCGTCATGACAGACAGGATAGCCAAAGCTCCCTTTGGCCCGATTCCGCTTACACCAAGCAGAAGCTTGAATATATTCAGCTCATCCCTGGTCAGAAAACCAAACAGGATCATCGCATCTTCCCTTACATGAAGATAAGTGTATACCTTCACTTCTTCGCGCATGGATGGCAGATCCTGGAAAGTCTGGCCTGTGGTATAAATATGATATCCGATGCCACCTGCTTCTACGACGAGATAATCCTCGCCAATCTCTTCTAACGTTCCTTTGATATAAGAATACATACTGTTTGCTTCCTTTAACTACACTTCTGCAATCTTTCCGATATAATAAAATCCTCTGCACTCTTCCAGAACTACATTCTGGATCGTACCGATCATGTCTGCGGTTCCAGGGAAATGTACGGTAGAGTTATTAGTCAGCTTTCCGGTAACAAGACTTGCATCCTGTCCGTTTACTTCCTCCACAAGAACCGGCATGGTCTGTCCGGTCAGCTTTCCTGCCTTTTCAGAAGAAATCGTCTGTACTTCATTTAAGAGGCGGTCAAAACGTGCTTTCACTACGTCATCCGGAACCTGACCTTCCATCGTTGCAGCCGGTGTTCCTGTACGTTTGGAATAAATAAAGGTAAATGCACTGTCATAGCGTACTTTTCTTACTACATCCATGGTCTCTTCAAAGTCTTCCTCTGTCTCACCCGGAAAACCTACAATAATATCGGTTGTCAGTGCAATGTCCGGCACAGCTGCGCGGATCTTGTCTACGAGTTCTAAATAATGTTCCTTATCATAACGACGGTTCATAATCTTTAAAATGCGGCTGCTTCCTGACTGTAATGGTAAATGAAGATGATTACAGATTTTTTTGGAATTCTTCATAACTTCGATCAGTTCATCTGACAGATCCTTTGGATGGGATGTCATAAATCGGATCCGCTCTAAGCCTTCGATCTTTTCAATCTCCTGTAAAAGCTGTGCAAAAGTCATCGGCTGTTCCAGATTCTTTCCATAGGAGTTGACATTCTGGCCAAGCAGCATAACTTCTACAACACCGTCTGCTACAAGATGCTCGATCTCGCGGATGATCTCTTTTGGTTCACGGCTGCGTTCCCGGCCACGTACATATGGAACGATACAGTAACTGCAGAAATTATTGCAGCCAAACATAATATTAACACCGGATTTGAAAGAATACTTCCGTTCAACCGGAAGATCTTCTACGATTTTATCCGTATCTTTCCAGATATCAATTGTCATGGAATTGGATTCCAATGCTGTTACGATCAGCTCTGCAAACTTGTAAATATTGTGGGTACCGAAAATCAGATCCACAAACCGATAGCTGGTCTGGATCTTCTCGACAACGGTCGGTTCCTGCATCATACATCCGCAGAGTCCGATCATCATGTATGGATTCTTCTTTTTGAATCCGTTTAAATAACCAAGACGTCCGTATACTTTATTGTTAGCATTTTCACGGACGGTGCAGGTATTATAAATGACAAAATCTGCCTTCTCGTCGGAAGCTTCCACGTAGCCGATCTTCTCTAAAATTCCGACTAATTTTTCAGAATCCCGGGCATTCATCTGACAACCAAAGGTTGTAACATGGAAGGTCAGCGGCGCACCTTTTTGTGCTGCAAGCTCTGCCACATACTTCTGTGCAATCTCCATAAAATAATACTGTCTGGCAGGCTCCTCAACAGGGATCTGCTTTTTATCAATGATTGTAATATTCTTTTTATCTTTCATATATAATTCCTTTTTTGTAAATATTCATTAGAAAAAGGCTGTCTCTTATCCGGCAGCCTCTTTTCCGATATGAACTATCATAACATTTATTTTCTTATCTGTCCATTCCCATAAATAATGTATTTTGTGCTTGTTAAGGCGAGAAGTCCCATCGGTCCCCTTGCATGTAATTTCTGCGTGGAAATGCCAATCTCTGCACCAAAACCAAATTCAAAACCATCCGTAAAACGGGTGGATGCATTCACATAAACACAGGCAGCGTCAATCTCATTTAAGAACTTTTCTGCATGTGCATAGTCATTGGTAATAATAGCCTCTGAATGGCCGGTATTATACTTATTAATATGAGCGATCGCCTCTTCAATGGATGCGACTGTTTTTACAGAAATCTTGTAATCCAAATATTCTGTTCCGAAATCTTCTTCTGTGGCTGGAACGACCAGCTCTTTCAGGCTGCTTTCATTACCAGAGGCTGTATCCGCCATGCCTGACAGCTCCGGTATCTGTTTTGCAATATGAAGTGCCGTTTCATCGGCATGCACTTCTACATGTTTTTCGGCAAGCCGTTCATACAGCTTTGGTAAAAAAGCATCTGCAATCTTTTCGTGAATGACAAGAGATTCGCAGGCATTGCATACGCCGATCCGCTGTGTCTTCGCATTCAGGATAATGTCTGCTGCCATGTCAAAATCCGCCGTCTCGTCAACAAAAATATGGCAGTTTCCGGTTCCGGTTTCGATTACCGGGATCGTCGCCTGATTCACAACTGCACGGATCAGTCCTGCTCCTCCTCTAGGGATCAATACGTCCACATATTCATTCATCTTCATAAAAGAAGCAGCTGTTTCTCTGGAAGTATCTTCGATCAATGACACTGCTTCATTTGGAAGTCCAAGGGATGCTAACGCCTCTCGAAGCGCCTTTACGATCGCGATATTGGAATGAATCGCATCACTTCCACCCTTTAAGATTACTACATTTCCGGTTTTGAAGCAAAGTGCAAAGGCATCTGCTGTTACATTCGGTCTTGCTTCATAAATAATGCCGACAACGCCAAGCGGAACTCTCTTCTGACCGATCATAAGACCGTTCGGTCTTTTTTTCATGCCAAGAACCTCACCGATCGGATCTTCTAATTCTGCTACCTGGCGGATTCCCTCTGCCATCTGTGCAATACGGCTAGAAGTCAGTAAAAGTCTGTCCTGCAAGCCTTGCGGCATATGGTTCTTCTTCCCGTTTTCAAGGTCCATCTCATTTGCTGCCAGGATCTCATCCTGCCTTTTTATGAGAAAATCAGCAGCGGTTCTTAATGCTTCATTTTTCTGGTCTGTTCCAAGAATACTGATCGCTGCAGTTGTTTCCTTGGCACTTTTACATATATCAAGTAATTCCATTGGCGTATGCTCCCTTCAATTCTTTTAAGGTTCCACATTCGGTATAGATGCGATGCATCGGTATATCGTGTAGTTGTGCGGGGATCGACATTTCAAGCTGATTGGTATAGCAGATGGCATTACGCATCAGATTTGGGTATTTTTCAAAAAAACGATCGTAATATCCTTTCCCATATCCGCAGCGGTTGCCCTGCCGGTCAAAAACACTGCCGGGAACAAGTACCGGCTGACTTTCCGGTAATGCCAGTTCACATTCTATAGATGGTTCCATGACATGAAAATGTCCTTCCTGAAGCTGGCTCCAGTCAGTAATATAGAAGAAATCCATCTGAAAATCCTCTTTTACCCTCGGAAAAGCAATCCTTTTTCCGTCATTTAGTGCTTTTTTTAGAAAAGGACGGCAGTCAGCCTCTTTTCCAAGCGGATAATAGGCAAATATCTCATCCGCTTCCTCATACCAGTCTGAATGCAGAAGAGAGTCACAGATCTGTCTGCTTTTTTCTTTCACTTCATCTTCTGACATTGCATTCCGGATAGCAAGATGCTCCTTACGAAAGTTTCTTGTCTTTATTTCCATATTTTTCGCCTAAATTTTCAATGGTTCCATCATCGTTCTTTATGCTGATATTGTTCAGCTGGGCAGTCAGATTCTTTTTTACATCAGCAATATACTGTTTTCGTAAAAGAGCCTGCTCTGTTTTCTCTGCTTCTGTAAGCCCTTCTGCCTGAGATTTGCGGTATAATTCATTAATTCTATCAATCTGTGATTTTTCCATTATCCTATTGTCTCCATTATAAAATCTGCTATTTTAAAATTACTGTTTTTGTTTGCTGTAAAAACAGTTCCAACAAACTCGTCTTCAATGATATGATTTAAGATCCGGACATCTTCGCCATTTGCGATCACCATGTCTGCACCGGAAAGGGTTGCGATCTTAGCAGCTGTCAGCTTTGTAGCCATGCCTCCGGTACCAACATCGCTTCCGGTAGAGCCCTTTGCCATTTCCAATAAATCTGTGTCGATCTTATTCACAACACGGATCAGCTTTGCATCCTTATTCTTATGCGGATCGTCTGTGAACAGTCCGTCAATATCGGATAATAAGATCAGCAGATCAGCTCCGATCAAAGAAGCTACGATCGCAGAAAGCGTGTCATTATCACCAAATTGCATCTCGTAAGTCGATACGGTGTCATTTTCATTGACAACCGGGATCACTCCAAGGCGGAATAATTCTTCAAAGGTATTTTGCGTATTCTCTCTGGAAACCGGGTTCACCATAGTGTTCTTTGTCATCAGGATCTGCCCTGCAATCTGGTTATATTCAGCAAACATTCTCTGATATGTCATCATCAGTCGTGCCTGCCCAACTGCTGCACATGCCTGCTTTGTGGAAATATCCTTCGGTTTTTCATTCAGACCGATCGTCTGTCTGCCAACTGCGATCGCTCCTGAGCTGACCAGACACACATCAATGCCACGGTTTCTGATATCACAAAGCTCCCGCACAAGACGTTCTACTTTTGCAAAATTCAGGTTGCCTGTTTCTCCACGGTTTAATGATGAGGAACCTATTTTTACAACGATACGTTTCTTGTCGCGAAAGCCAAAATTGTTCTCTTCCATTCTCTTGTCCTCTTTCGTTTGTATTTGAACAAATATTAGTTTGCTATTTACTTTAACATATGTTGCGATAAATATCAAACGTTAGTGTGATAAAGTGTTAAAAAGATGTGACAGTCAATAGATTTGCTTTTAGTAAACTGTGGCAGTCAGCATACATAAAATAAATAGTTCCAGTTTCATTGCGCAAAACATTCCGATGAGCCTCAGTACAACAGATGATATCAGCAATGGCTTCTATCATCTGTTTGAGTCTCATCTCCATTGCGCAAGGAGAAACTGGAACTATTTATTTTATGTATGCTGACATTACAGTCTAGAAAAAGCTATTCTATTGACTATAAAAGTTTTTAAGCAGCTTTTTTGACATAAGTATCATTTACTTATATAGGACGTCTATCTTTTCTAAGCTATATACATAAACGCAGTCTACATGCTCGTGAAACAGTTCTGTTGTTATATCCTGCGGCTGCAAATGCAGATGTTCTGCGAGCATTTTGAAAACGATTTTTTCAAGTTTTGCTTCTTCGTAGAAAGTGTCCGGGCAGCTGGAATAGATGCCCGTGATTTTTTTGTGTGGACAATAAAGTTTCGGGGTATTGCCACTATTGAGATAACCCAGCGCACTTTTACAGCAGCCGCATCGTACTTTTCCTTTCAATATAAAATCCCTTTGGATCCGATAAGCATCTTTTTTCCTTTTTCGGACAGAAGACTGTGCATTTTCAAAAGCTGCTTCTGTTACGATTGCTGGATGATGTTCTCTTTCTATGCGAACCTGTGTTTCATCCATTTTTCGTGAGATCCGGCTTCCTGTTCGGATCGTTTTGCGCCGGCCTGTGACAAGAACTCCCGTATATTCCTGCCGTTGCAGGATCGTACGGACTTTGGCACAATCCCACAGTGCTTCCGTATCCGGTACGATCTGCCTTTGACGACTTTCAGAAGCATGATTTGCTTTTTGGTATTTGGCTGGTGTCGGTGCATGATTTTCATTCAGATAATCGGAAATCTCAGATGTGGAGCAGCCCATCCCTGCAAGCGCAAAGATATCACATACCCAGGCAGCCGCCTGCGGATCCCTGCACCAGCCACCTGTCTGTAAATCCAGTTGATAGCCAAACGGTGGTTTGTGATAAATATGGGACTTGTCTGCTTCTGCTGTTTTTCTGTCTGTTTCAAAGTTCTTCTTTTTCCTATACATAGCAGGAGGCTGTACACGGATGGATGTATCACGGATACCGGCTGTGGCTGTACCTGCATTTATCATTTCATACTGCCTGCTGTCATAATGATCTGCCAGTGCAAGAAACCGGACATTAAGAAATGGAAAAATATGTTCTATATAGTCTTTTATCTCTGTAAAATCCGTTCCAAGCCTTGTGAAATCTGTAACGATCACAGTGTCAATAACCCGGTGCCTGGCATCAGAAAGCAATGCTGTAAATGCTGGTCTGTTAAAACTGTTTCCCGGATAGCCTTCATCTGTGTATTCCTTCACAGCTGTAGCTTTTAAATCAGGCTGCTTGTCCAGATATTCTGCTAAAATCTTTCTTTGTGACGCGATGGAATGGCGGGCGTCTTCCATAACGGAGTAACGCATGTAGAGTGCAGTCGACATAGGCTTCCTTTCTTTTTAATCATAATCTCTTCCTTCTGATTTTGGATATTGAAATGTAACTTTGATATCGGTTCCGCCTGAAGAGACGTCAATCCGTTTTATATATGTGGAAACCCATTCACTGTCAAAGCTTTGGGCAGCGGCATGCTGCAAGATTGAACAAACCTCATGCTCATATCGGTTCTGATTTTGTCTGGAAGACCGAAGCGACTGCTCTGTCATTTCCAACTGCTGCTTAGTATGCTGAATCTCATGGATCAAACGTTCCCTGTCACATAAAAGGCTGTGTTTTGCTTCCATATTCTGCACAGTCTCTGCCTGTTCGATCTGTGTGCACAGCTGCAAAAAAAAGGATTCCTCTTTATGAAGCTCTTTTTCACAGGTTCTTAATACCGTGTTAAGCTCTGCCCTCTCCGCTTCAAACCGGATCTTATTCTGCTCCTGTTGCTGTGCTAATTCTTCCGAAACTTCGCGCAGCTTATCAAGGACGGCAATCTTTATACGATTTCCGTCTACGCGGTTATTTGCGCAGGTCAGCAAAGCATGCGCCATGCCACACTGATAACGCGCACCGGTAATGCTTCTGTGTTCCGGATCATGGCTATAATGAACATAATGCATTCTTTTCCCACACTGTGCGCAGAAAACCAGCCCTGGAAAAAGATCAGGATATTTTTTATATTCATCTTCATGCTTTTTTCGCCAGGATTTAATTTTTAGTGCAGTTTCCGCTTCCTGTTTTGTCAAAGCTTCGTAATCATCCCTTGAAATCAGTGGAGTGTGCTTGTCTTTTTGTATCAGCCAGGTCTCCTGTGCGGTCTGATATTGCTTTCGTCCTTTTTCCTCAGACTGTCCTATTCTGCCGGTCACAATGTCCCCGGTATAACATGGGTTCTGCAAAATCTTCTGGATCGTCCCCGCAGTCCATTTGGTCTCGGAGGGTTCCACTTTTGGCGTACCATATTCTAAATATTGTCCCGGCGTCGCAATCTTTAACAAATTCATCCGTCTGGCTATCTCCTGCTTTCCTGCACCAAGCATCGTCCATTGGAAAATTGCCCTCACATAATCAGCAACTGACTCATCGACCACCAGATTTCTGCGGTCTTCTGTCCTTTTATAGCCATAAGGCGCTCTCGATAAGACCACTTCCCCGCGCTTTGCCTGTTCCTTCTTTGCTGCCCGAATCCGCTCTGATAACTTTTTGGCAAGATCTTCTTTCCACTCTTTTTCAATCGGATGGTACAGCTTCTTTGCATCTTCCGGCCGGTTACTGTCATAATCTTCCGCCATGGAAAGAAAGCGGATCCCAAGCTTTGGAAAAATAGAAGTTAGATAATGATCCCTCTCAAGATAGTCCCTGCCAAACCGTGAAAATTCTGTTACTGCAATGCAGGAGATTTTCCCGGAACGAACATCCTCTATCAGATGCTCCCATTCTGGCTGTGCCTGCCAGTCTGTATCTGCATACAGGCGACCTTTTTCAGCAATCCCGTGTTCCTGCAAAAAATGAGCAAGCTGTTCTTCCTGATTCCTGACTATGGGACTGTCTATCGTACAGGATGGCGGAAGCTTAAGGTAAATAGCCATCTCATATTGTTCTATTTCTGTGTTATCTTTCTGTTTGTAATGATCCATTTTTTACCTCGTTTTTTTGACAGGTGGAATTGTGCAGATTTCACAAAGATTTTTGCAATTTTGGAAGCTGCTATTGCCAAAACTGACTTTTCTATGTATAGTTAAAACAATCGATTCTGTTCGCAGATTTCATATAAAAGACTGCGAATCCAAATTTTAAAGCAGATTTCATAATGCTGCATTTCTTAATTTATTTTCCCATTAAAAAGTACGTTGATAATTGAATATTGAATAAAGGCTTTATTGATTATAAAGGCTTTCCGCCTTTTTTATTAAAACTATTTTCAAAGGAGGCTTGCTTATGGCAAACACACAACAAACTTACACGATCACAGACGTCTTGGGACCGGCAATATCAAAAGAAGAAGCTCTTTCTATGATCTCATCCGATGCCGATTCTTATGAAACCTATCAATCCTTAAACACTTCTTATCAGGAAATGCTGCTTCATTTTCTCATGGGACAAAACGGGCTCGCTATCACCTATGACAAAGTATTTCGGGCTGTCATGCTCCCTGGCGGTTCGACAGACCGGCTTGCCCATTTTTTATCCATCTTTTTTGATGCCCCTGTTTTAATTCAGACGCTATTGCAACGGGAAGGAAGCCAGATTGACGAAACATCTCATCTTGTCATTGCCGATATCATAGCAAAAATGTCTGATCAATCTCTTGTAAACGTCGAAATACAAAAAATAGGCTATGCTTTTCCCGGTGAACGTGGAAGCTGCTATACCGCGGATATGATCATGCGGCAATACAATTCATTAAAAAATAAAAATCCAAATTTTACATATCGTGACATGAAACCAGTCTATCTCATTGTTCTTATGGAAAACAGCCCTCAATGTTTCAAAACTCCCTCTAACGATTATATCCATCGAATGCACCATGAATTTGATACAAAAATAAAAGTAAAGCTTTTGGACCATATTATCTTTGTTTCACTTGACACATTTGATTCTATGAAGCACAATATAAGTACAGAACAGGATGCATGGATGACATTTTTAACTGCAACAAACCCGGATGAAATTCTTCATCTGGTCAATGCATATCCGGAATTTCTTGCATGCTATCATGACCTTATTTCATTTCGAACCAAACCAAAGGAGCTGATTTATATGTTTTCAGATGCACTCCGTCAAATGGACCATAATACGGAACTTTATATGATCGAAGAACTTCATAATGAGCTGTCTTCCGCTAAGGAAGAACTGTCTTCAGCTAAAACTAAACTCTCTTCCACTGAAGCAGAACTCGCGCAAGCCAATTCACGCGTCAGGGAATTGGAACGTCTTCTTGCTGAAAAAAGTTGACAATCCGGCTTCATCTGGGATCAACTCAGATGAAGCCATTTTTCTGGCAATAATGCTTTCCACTCAGCCTTTTCTAATATAACCTGCACCGTTTCAAAGTCATTCACTTCCACACGCGTCACCCACCTTTTTACATCGTCTGCCTGGAGTTCTTCCGGTAAACTTGTGTCTGTAAATAAACGGATCCATTCGTTCTTCAAACTATAAGCGATTCTTTTTCGCTCGGCATCCTTTGTAATAGCTGTCATTTCTGCCTCGTATACAAAAAGCCTGCCACGGAGTTCTTCCAGCTGTTCTTCATACACAGATTCTGTGATCCCGCCTGCGAAAAACGATTGATAAAGTAAAATCCGTTCCCTGGATAATGCTGCCGTCTCAGCAAAAATCTCTTCTGCCCGGTCAGAATCCTTTTCTAACTGCTCCTGCAAAAAAAACGTTCCCTCGCCTGCATTCAGATGTTGCACAACCTGTCCTGCCATCTGTATCTCTTCTGCAATTGATTTCAAAACTGCGTCAGCTACATCTTCATATAAAATATACTTTCTGCGGTTTTTAGGAAGGCAATTTACCTGTGCATTTGCCACAAATGCGATATCACCCGAAGAAAAATTGCGTTGAAACAAAGGCTTTCCTGTTTTTGCATCAAAAATGCGTTTTGAAAAAATGCTGTGCTTTACTCCGTTATTTCGGGCTTTCCTGCCACAGCTCCTGCATTTTTCCTGTGCTTTCGCAAATACCTCCGGTGCAATGATCGGTGCGATTGGGATCCGGTAAAAAATACCGCCAAACTTTTTCTCCCAGTATCCGGCATAGGCGGTGCAATGGACAATTCGGCGTATTGCCCCGTCTGTCCAGCTACTATCTCTGCGTTGTGCCATATGAACCGCCGGAGAAGGTATCTCACAGGAATTTAAAACATCACTGATCTGTGTAAAGCTTAAATCTTCAAGAACCATCTGAAAAATCTCACGGATCACTGCAGCTACCGCTTCATCGATCAGAAGCTCTTTCCGGTCTTCCGACAGGACATAACCATATTTTTCATCCTGCAGCGAATAACAGCCGGTAAGCTGCTCAAGAAAAAGTCGATCATGCATCTCTCTTGCACGAAGCTCTGCCTTTTTCTGATTCAGGTAATCCTGCACCTCTTGCATTGTTTTTCCGAGACTGCAAAAATCATCTTCTACTACAGCGAAATGAATGCCTGCCGGGAAAAAAGTATGTACCAAAACATCTTCTATAGAAGAAAGACTTTTTCCATAACCTGTAATGGAATCGAGTACGAGCATGTCAAACTGGCGGCGGATGCCATCTTCTGTCATTTGACGGAATGCAAAACCTGCATCGGCAGAAAAATCTACGTCAGAATAGGTTCCTGTCTTTTTCCATCCGTGGGCTGTGATATATTCAGTTGTGTGAGCTTCCTGTGTGGCAAGCTTTTCTTGCAGATCTGCTGTGGCAGAAAAGCCGTCACAGGAAATAGAGCTGATATATGTTACCGTTCGCATGGAATCCTTCCTGACATCATTTTGTTATATCTGATAAAATACTTTGTACCATTCCGCAAATTATCGGATGCTACATGGTTTTTGTTTAATCTGCTTTAAATACCATTTTTTAATGGGAATGTCATAGTGATCATTCAAATTGTAGGTTATGATGGTATCACCATGGACTGTGTTTTAAAAACTAAAAAGCAAGGTTACTGCCAATAAGACCAGCGCACCACCTATTAGGATGGTTTTGTTTTGTAAAATTATATTTTTTCTTTCATGTTTTATAGATCCCTCACATATCATTCAGCGGATATTGTCTACTTTATATCTAGTAATATAATAATCCTTTTTTGTCTTCTGGAATTGTCCGTTTAGATCTACTCTTTGCGCTCTTGGCAAATTGCTTATTATAATATGTTGTATTTCTCAAAATTGGCGCAAAAAGCTCGCGCATTTTATTTTTCAAACGATCCTTCTTACTTTTTCCATCATATTTTTTTACTAATTGGCCAAATGGAATTTCTTCAAGTTCATTAAAAAAGGCAATTCTATTTGGATTCATAGGACAGGAACTATATAGCATTCCTCCATTCAAAAGAATAGCATCCTTAGAATCAATTTGCTTTATTTGCACTTGTTCTTGAATATTATCTAATAGTTTTTGACCTTTTTCTGATTGCTTCAAGCATAAATTAATACCTAGTAAATCTTCACCAAATCCATACTGCTCAGAAAACCAAAAATCACCTATCGTTAAATCGCTTAATCTATGTAATGTTTTAAAAGAACATTCAAAACAAGAAGGTCTTATTGACAAATGCGAAAAGAATGCATCTGCCATAGGATCATCGGAATATCTTTTTATCACTGTTCGTCCATTTTTATATTCAGAAAAATATGTGCTGACATAACTATGTTTATATGTTTTTTTGTGTCTATTATTAATACGTTTTACTTCACCATATTTTTTACAAAGATACTCAATATACTTTCTTTGAACTTTAGGTGATGGAACTCCGTGACAAATTAAATCTATGCAAAAAAGTGTTTCATAGTCTTTACCTATATACTTTTTTAATGCATATACTTGACAGGCAGTACCAATAAACAAAATCGGGATACCGGCTCTTAGCTTTTTGTCAATGTCTATAAAGCAGCTTCCAAGATCACTTTGAACATATTTTGACTGTCGCATTCTTTCAATATTTGATAATTTATTTGTTAAAATATGTTCAACACGAAAATCATCATCATATACTGCACCACAAACATAGCCTCCCTTTTCACGTATAAAGTAATTTGATAAAATGGTACAAATCCCACCAGAGGCGGTTTCTTTTAAAATATCTTTATCTTTAGCCTTTATTAGATATGTTTGTGGTAAACTTTCTATATTTTTGTATTTCAACTGATGGTTTGGACAAACTTTTTCGCACTTCAAACAATTTATGCATTTATCATGATTAACATTTGGAATTATAAAACCTTCTTTATCCTCAAGCATATCAATAGCTTTTACCGGACAGGCATTTTTACAATTACCACAGCCAACACATCTTTTATCATCTCTGATTTTCTCAATAAACACTATACTATTTCCTCCATAATATAGTTCTGGGAAAAAGTTACATAAGCTTCCCGAGCTTTTGTAACTTTTTCAAATTCGATTTGTTCTTCCGGAATTGCTCCATCTATATGAAGGCGATCTTCCAGTCCCATTACCTGAAGTAAAGAATAAATTCTTGAATTTCTTGAGTCCTGATCATTTTTGTTAAATCTCTCGAAAGTAACAAAATTTGTTTCAAAAATAATGGAAAAAATGGTTGCATGCATTGAGTCAGTGCATACCATTTGTGCATTATGTATTAAATACAGAAACTCATTGACTTCCAAATTATATAATTGAATATCTGTCAATTTTGTATCCGCTTCACATAAACCTTTAAAATTGGCTACAGACAGAATGCATAAATTATTTTTTCTTGCATAATCATATACAGTCTGTCGATATTTCTCATTTGTACCAAGAAAATAGCAAAAAATATATCCGGTTTTTACTTTATTCAAAAATTCTGGTCGTTGCTCAATGTCTGACCATTGCTGCTTCGTCAATAAAAAAGTTGGATCACATACCCACGTAATTTCCTTTTTTTGAAAAAATGACTTCAATAAATCTCTTCCTATATCCTCCCGAACAGAAATGAAATCTAACTTTTCAAGAAACTTTTGATAAGCTTTTTTCTGTTTTGTATTTAAAACCTCAACCCCTAAGCTTGCAGCATAAGAACCCTTTTTAATTTTATCATCACAAAATTCCAAGGTATAATATTGATCTTTTAAATTATCAGGCAACCAAATCTGGTCACTTCCACATACAACACAATCATATTTATCAGAAGATGCTTTTAATTCACTCCAACTACTGATTTTATTACCTAATGGTAATAAATTATCAAACTTATTAATAGATTGTATTCTTTCTGTTTGTTTCCTTTTATCAATGTTTTTATTTACATCTCTTTTGGATAATATTTTTTGTAGTCGGGCTTTGTTTCGTTTAAGTGAAAAACTTTTTCGAAAAATTACATGTAACCTGTGATCATCACTTGGTGAATAATTAATTATTTCCGTTTCTCCATTGCTGGTTATTCTTAGATATTCTGAAATAGCATATGCCTGTAATTTTGTTCCATAATTTGCAACTCGAAAAGGTGTTGCAATTCCTATTTTTTTCATTTTTTAATCCTCCTAGCAAATATCGAGAATGTTTTCTTTGCAAGTGAAAAATCGCATACTAAATGAATCATCGCTGTAATAACTAATGTAATGAATGCAACCGGTACTGCTATCATAAACCATTGATAATACTGATTTATCCGCATTCTAAAAACAATTGATAATCCGATACCGCAATTTACAAGTATACAGATAATGGTCATCCACATTCTTTTGAAAAATACAGATAATTGAACCTTTATCACTTCATTATATACAAAGCGTGCAAATACAAATGTTCGATAAATCATTGCAATCAAAGTTCCCATTACGATACCAACAAGCCCCATAAAATTGACAAGAACGATAGATATAACAATATTTATCACTGCTTCAATGTAAAAAAAACGCTTCGTCTCAGAAAAAGCACCCGTTGCCTGAACCATAAATGTATACGATAATCTCAAGCAATAAAATAATTCCGCAAAGCATGCTACTATTGAAAATACATATCGTGAATAATTTACATCTGTTATCCCATTGGTATATACTTTTACAAATGGAACAATTAAAATTATCAAGCATGAATATACAAATGAGCATATAAAATTCAGAATAAACTCGAAGAGCAGAAAACTATTTTTTAACTTCTCGCTGTCTCGCTCTGCTTTTAAATTACCTAAGGCGGCTTCTACACCCGCTGAAATTCTTACTATAATTTTCTTTATACCATTAATAACTAAATAATAAACAGTGTACACAGATACTTCTTTCATATTTAAAAATAAAGATGCCATTATAATATCTGTATTATTATTTATGAAATTAGCAATCTGCATTCCAAAAGCATCCCATCTTTTTGAAATACTATTCCAGTCAGGAGCTGCCTTTCTGTCTATTTTATATTTTTTACTCACATAGTAATTCAAAAAAACCGGTGTACTGCAATACACAATGGAACTGCATAATTTAACTCCATGGATTGACATTCCCATTTTCATACAAATCACAGATATGATTGTATTAAACAGAGTATTTATAATCGTTATTATTGAAACAATGTAATATTTCTGATCTGCCTCAAGTAATAACTGATTTCCAAGCCCAAAATAATATTGAAAAAATGTGCCTAAACTAATAATCAGAACAAGTGACGCCGTAAATCCCCATGAAAAATCTTCCTTAATACAAAATGGATAAATACCTGCAAATATAACAATGCCGAAAACGAATATATACGAAACTCTTCGTAAGAATTTCATTGTTGCAGACATAATTCCACTGATTTTTTCCTTTTCATTATTATATAGAGGATCATATAATGCTGCCTTTGTTGCCATACCTATTCCTGATTTAAGTAATGCGATACACCCGATAAATTGCGTTACAGAGGCTATAATTCCATTATAATCAGAACCAAAATATGTAAGAATCATGCGTGGTAATATAAATCCACTAATAATTGCAATTAATTCTTCAAGTAACCCTATTGCTGCACTTTTATAAATGTTATTTCGTCGCATCTTTTTCCGCAATAATCCTGCCTGTTTTCATTTAGTATTTCTTGATATAACTGATATATTTGTTTCGCATTATTCTCAGATGTGAAAATTTGTGATGCAGACTCTCTTCCCGTTATTGCAATGGCTCTTGAAGATTCTTTATTATCTAAGCTCAGTTTCACTGTATCATATAACGTACGTTTTTTCTCATCAAATAAATAACCATCTACGCCATCTTCAATTAATTCACTGGTTCCACCGCTATCAAAACCAATAACAAGTGCGCCTGCCATTTTGGCTTCCACTGTCACACGACCAAAGGCTTCAAATCTTGAATAAATAATAGCAATATCTGTTTCGCTCCAAAGTCTATCCATTTCCTTTACAAATCCTAATAATTGAACTTGTGAATTCGACAGTCCATTCTTATCTCGAATGCAGATCAGCTCTGAAATAATATCCTCATTTCCTTCCCCTGCAAAACGTAAAATAAGGTTTGGATTTTCAAGTAATAGCGGAGCAAGCGATTCAAGACACTGCAACTGTCCTTTTTCTCTAGTAATTCTTCCAGCCATTGTAATAAAAATTTTGTTTTGAGTAAAAATCGTGTGATTTACATGATAAAACAAATCTTTGTCTACACCATTATAGATACAACGGATATGATCAGCACCGACAATTTCCTTATATTTTTTTCCTACACACTTTGAAATAGCAATAAAACAATCTGCTTTTCTCATGAGTCCATATGCCTGCCGTTTACTCCAAAATCGTCCATTCAAATCCTCTTCCATCATTTCCCGAATATGCCATACCAAAGGTTTCTTCATTCGAAGTGCGGCTTGTGCACCCGTGTAAGTTGTCAAAGCATTCAAATGAACAATATCCGGCGATTCTTTTCGAATTATTTTTTTATATTGGAAATAACATGGGATATTTAATGTTCCTTTTATTACTCGGAAAAGCATAACCTTTATCGGGGACGCATCCCTGCTGACCATCCAAGACCATGTATTCACTACATAGTGTCTTTTACCATTTTCATTTAAAAGCCGGTCTGTGTTTCCTTTATGTACAACTGGTATAACATCTATTCCAAATTTTTCTTCTTCCTCAATAAGTTTTGCCATAGAAAAGCTTGCACCTGTTGGTAAGCCATCTGCTCCTATGTATAATACTTTCATTCATCTCTTCCTCTTTAGATTATTTTCCAATTAATCCTTTTACTTTACTATTCGTTATCAAAATTGCTACTATATGTAAAATAGCAAGACAAAGAATAAGCGATATGATTTTTATACAAAAATTCAAATATAAATCCGTAACATTTATTTTTTTTAATAGAATCAAAATAAGCTGATTGAATCCTAAGTACACTACACTATATTGACCAATAAACGATAATTCATTAATAATAAAATTTTTTTTGCTACTCATCATAAAGCATAACAAATATAGAGAAATTGTCATAATAACGGCATTTATGAAAAAAAATACTACAATTCCATATACTCCAAGTCGCATATTTACTATAGAATTAAAATTAATAATTATACTGCCAAAAACCATTCCTAAAATTCCGAAAACTGCAAGCAAACAGTTTTTTTGAATCCGTATTTTTTCATAAATACTCCTAAGCGTTTTTCCTATAAAAAGCAACCCCACCCCTACCAACGACACATCTAATGCTAATGGTAAGCGAATTCCCTTATTAGGAATAATTAATCCCATATATACACTTATTAAAACGCATATTACTTTTATGACAGTTTTGGGAATATAAGTATCGATTACTATAAACATGATTGTGGCAAAAAAAAGTGCTGTCAAAAACCAAATTGCACCACAAATAGGTAATCCCTCCGTGTTAATTATTAGAATATGATATATATACAAGTGCAAGTTCTTAACTGTTCCACCAAAAAGCAAATTTTTTATATACATGATTGTCAAATGTATAAAAGCAAAAAAAACATACGGTATTAATAAAGATTTTACCTTGTTATAAATACTCTTTTTTAATATATTTGGTCGATGATATAAAAACCCTGAAATAAGGAAAAACATAGGCATGTGAAATGCATGTATCCATTTATCAAAATACTCCCCATAATATTGATGTCCCATTATCATAAAGACAATGCCTAAGCCCTTTAACATATCTATCTCTTTAAATCTATGCACTTTTAATTGTCCTCCCTATCAGGTTTTACTATAATCATTGTTTAAATTAGCAAGAATTAGTAATGGAATATAATAACAAAGTCGTTTTATTGTATTAGGAAATCCAAAAATACAGGGACCAACAGAAAGATTTATAAACATTAATGCATATAAAACTTTATTAAACACTTTCTTTGTTTTTCTAAAATTTACCTCTAGCTTAAATGCCATATTATATACGGTTAATGTTAGTATTGGAGCTAAAATTCCAAAAAATTGATAACCATACGATATAAGTGGCATAATCTGATTTGTCAATCCAGTATAACCATGTGCGGCAATATTAAACAACGTTACCGACTTAGGAAATCCTCGAAACAATGCCATCATATACGGGACTCCAGCAACAATGTCTCCCCAAAAGGTTGCTAATTTATTATCATATTGAACAGCGAATCCACAGCTGACATTAGGAAGTGCAGAAAAATAAGCGCATAATGTTTTTGATAATTCATCCATTTTTAAGCCTGTCCCTGACTGTATACCAACTTTGGAGAATAAGAACATTGCAATAAAACCTACTACAACTGCAAAAACAAACGGAAGAATCTTTAACATTCTTTCGTAATATACAGAAAAAAGTACCAATAGACACGCCAACATAATGCATACTGAATCAATATTGTTGTCAGTAATAATCAATACTGATAATGCCGAAATAAAGAGTCCCACGATATACCCTTTATTCACATTATCCGTATTCCTATTCTTAGTAATACATGAAATTAAACTTGCCGGAAGCAATATCTGTAGATAAAATACAATTTGCGAAAATAAGTTAAATACTAAAGATGAATTTTCTTTTGTGCTTAGAAAAGCTCTTCTTCGTATCATATTCATTTCTGCCGTTGCCGTAAAGCGATCAAAAATCGTAGAAACAATAACCAATACTGACCGATCAGCTAAAATACATGCGATTCCTAATAATACCAAACAAACTAGTATAATTTTAACTCGAATTTTTATTTTATTATTGCTATCTATTTTTGCATTAATTGAATAATAATTTATTTCTGTTATTTTTTTGCTTGACAAAATAAGTATTGTTGTACAAAACATTTCAAATGCTACCAAGATAACTGCTTCATTTAAATAATCTGTTCCTGCCGATGTTTCAATCGTAGATACATATCCAGATAGTACATAAATTACAGGCACAAATACCATCCTAAAAAAACTCATTGCAAAGATAATTAAAACAACAATAGAATGAAAAGCGCTTGGTCTTTTAACATAAACCAAACCTATGCATATCATATAAATTATAGGTGACATTGGCATAAAAAAAGAAATTGAGTAGTCATTGAAAACAAATAACATCCCCATTAATATAAGACAAAGAAATAGAAATATTAAAATATATTTAGATATTCTTTTATTCACTCAAATTTATCCTTTCCTATAAGCCAATTATTCCTAATTCACATTTTTCGACTTTTAGTTCAAATTAAATGCTTATAATGTTTTTTAATTCTTTATATTCCGTGATTAATAAAACAAAAAATGCCGTTATACATGTCAACAAAGTAAATGCAATTGCCTGTCCACCAAGATTTTCTATCCAATTTGTCACAGCAAACTCTCCGCTGGCAAACATATAATGTGTCAAAAATAATGGATATGTCATCAAGTCAAGAACTCTCCATGCTCTGCTGCTTACTAATTTGTTTAGCTTATTAGGTATATAATTTAATAGTTTTATTGCAGTTACAATCAACCAGACTGCAAGCACTACAAAAGACCAGCCAAATACAATATAGTCATATACTATTAATCCATCACAAATTACGTGAAACACAAATCTTGCTGCGGTTAACGTCAGTAGCATCAGCGTCAATAAACAGTATCTTTTTACTGGCATATTGATTTTATCCTTATTCCAGAAATAGCCATAGAAAAAGCAAAGTGGTCGAATAATCTGCATACCAACGAAGGACAATAAAATTTGGCAAACTATAGAACCTATAAAAAATTCCTTTTTGTGATTTTTTATCATCTCTTCAATAGACGGTCGTTTCTTTAATACAAGCATAATGAAATAGCAAAGCACTAACACAGATAAAAACCATGTCTGTCCCATTCCTTTTAAAACTGGCAAAGAGATATTTCTGAATATTTTGTCAAGCCCCTGTAAATTTAGGGAAAAAACAAATGCTGCACTTATCGTTACGTCATATCCAAATAGCAATCGGAGAAAGATTACCCACCCCAGTACGATCCAGTAGGGGAGAATTAAACGTTTCCATCTATTTAACAACCACGCTTTTCCATTTTCTATTTTTCTATCAGAATATAAATAACCCGAAATAAAGAAAAAAATTTCAACACCTATTGCTCCAAATTGAAAATGGTTAATCTTCTGCATAGACAACCAGTGACCAACTATAATAGATAACATGGCACATACTCTGATTACTGATATTTTCGGATCAAATTTTGTAGACATATCCATCTCCTGATACCCTTACTTTTTCATAGATAATTTCTCATAAAAATTCTGCAACATCTCTGTATTCTTTCCAATATCAAAACCGGCTTTTTTTATTTCTGCTGATACATCTGGTCTTATCTGATTTTGATATACTCCGGCAATTTTCTCTGCCCATGTTTTAGCTCCAAGATTCAATGGATACCTGTTTACCAGATTTGTAATGATTGCGTCATCCTGAATCCCTTCCGAGCAAATGCAAGGCAGACCAGATGCTTGTGCTTCTATCAGGGAAATACCGAGTCCCTCCCAAAGTGATGGTAAAATATAGCAGTCCATTGCAGCTAATAAATAGCTGACATCTGTCCTTGCACCGGTAAGAATGACATTTTTCTGAATCCCGAACTCAACAATTTTATTTTTTACTGCTGATAACAATTCACCATCCCCAACAAATAACAATTTTGCATCTGGAATTAGTTTTATAAGCTCGGACATAACTTCAATCACATATACTGGATTTTTAGGTGCTGTTACCCGGGCAAGATATCCAAGAACAAATTCATCTTTTAAGCCTAATTCCAGCCTTGCCTTTTCACGTTTTTGCGCATTAAATATAAAATCATCTACATCAATAGCATTATTTATGACAAAAAAATGATCGGATTGACAGATCTTTTTACCGAAAAGCCATTCTCCTGCCTCCTGTGAACACGCCATATAGTAATCAGCCTGAAAACGTAACGGAAACTGCAAAATACTTTTACATACAGCCATCATACCTTTTCCGTTTGAAGTACTGTGGCTATGAATAATCGTCTGTAATCCGAAAGATTGTGCAACAGGCAAATAAATAGAAGCATAGCTTCTCACATGGCTGTGAAGTATCTGATACTCTTTGTGTTCTTCAAAAAATTGGATCCAGTGTCTTTTAATTGTCAAAAAATTCTTTCCATTGAACTTTGGAAAATAATATATTTTACCGCCTAAGCTTTCAATTTCATTTACATAATGGTTATATTCGGGTGAGTCCACAATAAAATCAAACTGTATTTTTTCTCTGTCAATATTCCTGTATATATTCATGACAAACGCCTGCGAGCCGCCAATCCCTAAAGAACCAATCATGTGTAAAATTCTAATTTTCGCAGACATAACATCTTACCTCCAAATTAATCCAAAGCAGCATCAGTACCCCCTCCCAGCATTTCTGTAATACGCTTTTGCACGACAACAGAATTTGAATGGTAATTCCCCTTGAGTACGCAACCTGCGCCAATCACACAATTATCTCCTATCGTTGTTCCACGAAGTATTATAGTATTTGCCCCGATCCAGCAGTTCTTTCCTATTTCAATTGGTGCTTTTTTAAAGCTTTCCTCATTGCTGTTTGCACTTAATCCTTTTTTATAATCATGGTCATGATCATAGAGGTACACCGAAGGTCCAAACTCCGTTCCTTCACCGATTTTAATTCTCTCTTGGCAAGCAATGATACAGTAATAGTTGATTTTTACATTATCTTCTATAATAAGCTCAGAACCTGGTCGCACTTTGATTTTACTTCCACTATGCACTCTAATTCTTTTACCAAGAGAAACTTTGCTACTTTTGTTAAATTCTAGCACAACATTAGGCGATATTCTTTCGACCATGCTTCCTGAGAAGTTCTTCCCGTTACATAACTTATACAATCCCATTCGTACAGCCGAATACGCAACGCTAATAAAATTATTTACTTGTCTTCTCATATCCTCTTCATCTCTCCAAAATACTTATCAACAACAATCTCCCGGTCAAACTCTTTCTCAACTTTCCGTCTGCCAGCAATTCCCATCTGTCTTCTCTCATCCACAGAAAGCTGTAAGAATTTCTCGATTTTCTCAATCAGATCCTGACTGTCTTTTTCTCTCACGACAAATCCGTTCACGCCGTCTTCCACAACTTCCCGGCATCCGGCTCTGTCTGTTGTTATGATCGGTCTGCCGCATGCACAGCTTTCCAATAAAACATTTGATAATCCTTCAGGATAATAAGTCGGATGAATTGTGCAGGATGAGATTTTATGGATTGTTGTCATATCTTTTACAAGTCCATGGTATTCCACAACTCCCTGTGCACTCAGTTCATCTAATGTCTTTTTATAATCCTGTTCGCATGCTCCACAGATATGAAAACGGGTTTCCGGGTACTTTTTCCGGATGTATTTTGCCGCTTCAAGATACTGGTCAATGCCTTTTTCTTTCATTACCCTTGCAATAAATACAAAATCAATTGTTTCATTCTTCGGATAATCCATGAGCACATATTGATTTAGATTTACGCCAGAGCCTGGAAGTAAGTCATATGCTCCATGGATTACTCCATGCTCCAGCATAAATTTCTGGTTTTCTGTATTTTGAAAAAAAACTTTCTGGGCAGAACGTAATCCATTTTTATAAAGAAAAAGTGTGATTTTCTGCATGAACCCTGGATTTTCAACGGCTGTCCCAAGTCCTGTAACATTTACAACATACGGAACTTTATATTTGCTGCATGCCATTCCGCCGTAAACATTTGGCTTAATCGTATAGGTAAATACAATATCCGGCTTGATTTTTTTCAGCACTTCTTTATAGAATGAAATCAATTTTAATTCCTTCAGTGGATTTGTCCCATGTCGGTCTAATAACTCACACGGAATAAATTTGGTTCCAATTTTTGTCATTTCTTTCACAAAATCCCCATTCGGTAAGCAAATATAAACTTCATTTTCTGTTACCAGTCGTTCTAACAGTTCCCTGCGGAATTTATATAAACCAACATCATTATTGGCTAATATCAATACTTTCATGTTCATCTCCTAATTTGTGCGACCAGTTCCTTTAAATTCTTCCATCGTCACACTGCTGTCTGATGAAATTCCCTCATGCTTTAACACGGTTCTTATCGTCTGGAATATAATTTTCCAGTCTCCCAGAAACGTCACATGATCCACATAATAAACATCCTTTTTGAATTTATCCTCCCATGTGATCGCATTTCTTCCATTGACCTGTGCATACCCCGTAAAACCAGGTCGTACCTCATGACGCCTTGCCTGTTCTTTGTTATATAAAGGAAGATATCGGACAAGCAGCGGTCTTGGTCCTACAACAGACATATCGCCTTTGATAATGTTAATCAGCTCCGGCAGTTCATCTAATGACGTCGAGCGAAGCTTTTTCCCAAAGTTTGTCAAACGCACTTCATCTGACAGAAAATTTCCATTTTCATCTTTGGCATCTGTCATGGTTCGGAATTTATATAAAGTAAAAACCTTGCCATTCAGTCCCGGCCTTTTCTGTTTAAAAATCACCGGTGTCCCAAGCTTTGTCCGCACCAGAATTGCAGTAATAAGCATTACCGGTGAAAGCACGAGAAATGCCAAACCAGCACACAGGAAATCCTGCGGGCGCTTGATGTATTTTTCATAAATTCCTTTTTTGTGTGGCATGATGCCTCCTCTAGTTTTCCTCTAAAAATTTGATTGGCTTTGCTGGGTTTCCAACAGCAACGCAGTCTGATGGAATGTCACGGATTACAACAGAACCTGCACCTACAATGCTCCTCTGAGCAATCTGTTTTCCCTGTATGATATGGGAACCTGTTCCAAGCTCAGATTCCTGACCTACCGTTACATTTCCGGAGATATTAACACTTGGGTAAACAGTCACATAGTCTTTAAGCACATCGTCGTGTCCTAATGTGCAGTCCAGATTTATAATTACATGGTTTCCTATTTTAATGTCTACAGTAGCAATTGTTCCAGCGCAGAGGATGCATCCTTTTCCTATCTCAATTCGCTCTGATAAGATTACAGACGGATCAATCAGTGTTGCAAAATGTATATTCGGATACTGTCCAAGCTTCTCTGCAATATTTTTTCTTACTTTTGCTGAACCAACAGCAATTGTGACATACACATCTTCCTTCTGCTGAATCAAGTAATCTGAACCACCAACTACTTCTATATCGTCCATGAATTTTCCATGCATCTCTGTGTTGTCATCAATGAATCCTGCTATTTCCCATTCCGGATTTCCAGTTTGTTTTTCCTGACGATCATTTATTCTCTGAATAAGCCAGAGTACTTCTCTTCCAAATCCGCCTGATCCAAAGATGTATATTTTTTTCATTACGATTTCTCCTGTTTCCTATTCAAAGCAAGCCCGAATCACCTCAATGATCCGCTCCTGCTCCTCCACTGTCATCTTGTTATCGCTCGGCAGGCATAGTCCTCTGTGGAAGAGATCCATTCCAACATCCAGTGGCTTACCATCTTTTCCAACACTTCCACCTGCGATATAAGCATTTGTCTTTGCCCGTCCGTTTCCTTCTCTTGTCACAAATCCATTCATGCGGTAAATTGGCTGCATGTGCATTGGCTTCCAGACCGGACGGCCTTCTGCATTGATGCTGCTGATTGCATCAAGAATCTCTGTCGGACAGCTTTTTTCTGCTTCTGGTGTATACAAGGCTTCCTGTTCACCTCTGACCTGCTTGCACATTGCTTCCTTATTAATAATCATGCAGCTCAACCAGAAATTTGGCACACTGTTCTTCTCGTCATATGGATTCATAGAAACCGGAAGTCCTTCAAATCCTTTTTTGTATCTTTCATAAATTGCTTTTTTCTGTGCAATATGCTCTTCCAGATATGGAATCTGTCCGCGGACAACTCCGGCAATCACATTGCTCATACGATAGTTGTAGCCGAGCTCCTCATGCTGATACCACGGAGCATTCTCTCTGGACTGGGTAGACCATTTTCTTACTTTTTCCGCATCTTCTTTAGAATTGGTCAGGAACATTCCACCGGAAGAACCGGTAATGATTTTATTTCCGTTAAAAGAAATCGCATTGAAATCTCCAAAGCTTCCAGTCTGAATTCCTTTGTAAGTAGCGCCAAGTGATTCCGCCGCATCTTCAACGATCAGTGCTCCATGTTTTTCACAGACTGCTTTGATCTCATCCACTTTTCCAGGAGTTCCGTACAGATGCGCTACAACAACGAGTTTTGTATCCGGGTACAGTTCAAATGCCTTTTCAAGTGCGACCGGATCCATGTTCCAGGTATCATATTCTGTATCAATAAAGACCGGTACACCGCCCTCATACACAACAGGATTCACAGTAGCATCAAATGTAACATCCGAACAAAACACGTTTTTATCATGCAGCGCTCCCTTGCCTGTTTCAGGCTGTCCATAAAGTGCTTCTCCTGCAAGCTTCATAGCCAGATGCAGTGCAGCTGTTCCTGCAGACAATGCAACAGCATGTGAAACACCGACTTTTTCTGCTACCATGCGTTCTACTTCATTGATGTTTTTTCCGACTGTAGACATCCAGTTTGTCTCATAGGCTTCTTTCACGTATTCAAGCTCTGGACCGTGCATCGTCGGACTGCTCAACCATACTTTTGATTCGAATTTTTCAAATGCTTCTTTGTTTTTAAACATTCATTCTCCCTTTGTCCTTTGTAAAAGGCACATGACTTTTGCTGTCGATTTGAAAAGACCTTTTTTCCTAAAAACCGACAGCTGTTATTTCCTTAATTTTCATTTTTTCTTTCGTAGAGTATTTTATTCTACGAAAAAAAGTCGCCTTCCCAGTAAATATAGGAAAGACGGCTTCTTCTGACGGCTCAACTGACGGAAAATATTTCCGATAGCATATTCATATTTTTCTTTTTCAATTCCATGGACGGATGAACGTAGCGGTTTAATGTGATGTTTACACTGGCATGTCCGAGAATTTCACTGAGACTTTTTACATCAAATCCAAGTTCTACGCACCTTGTTGCAAAGGTATGACGCAAGGCATGAAAATTAGCTTTATCGATGGAACACAGATTTATAATCGTTTTAAAATGATTTTCCAGAGTGCGGGGTTCCATATATTTCTTCTCTTTTCCGGTCAGAAGAAACGCATTTTCTGGTGCTTGAAACTCAGTCATTAGATAAAGAAGATTGTCCGGAATGGGTACGCGGCGAATGGAGCAGCTGCTTTTGGGAGTAAGGATAACAACAGATGTTTTGCTTTTTTCGTCATCTTTTGTCTGGATCCGCTGCATCGTCTGATGAATGTGTATATATTGTTCATCCAGAGAAATATCACTCCACCGAAGGGCACAGATTTCACCGATACGAAGCCCGGTATATAGACAAAGAAGAATTCCAAGATTACAGTTGGTGAGTTCCCGACATAGATAATGGCTTAGTTTTTGCTGCTCCTGTAAGCTTAAGATACGCATGGGCTTTTGTGATTGCTTGATTGTGATTCCGCAAACATTTGCTACGGCAAGTCCTTTTACATCAGCAGCATATAAAAAAATATTTTTTACCATGGACATAATTCCTGTTACTGTTTTTGTAGAAAGACCACATTTTTTTATACCGCCGGTTGTAAGAAGCAGCGAAATATATTGTACTAATTCATCACGAGAGATTTCGTGAATATAACGTTCACCCAGGAACGGCAAGATATAAGAATTAAGCGTATTTGAGTATTTTACAATACTGGACTGTTTCCATTGGGCTTCTTTTGACTGAAACCATTCCGCGGCAATCTCTGAAAATTGGATCGTTCCGGGAAAACCACTTGTTATTTCTGGCAATTTTATATTTCCAGGAAACTGATCTGCTTTTTGGATTGTGAGTTTAATTCTTACCTCATTATATGACCGTGCAAACACATATCCGTATTTTATCTTTCCATTAATGCGTTCTTTGATGTAACGGCCTTCCCATCTGCCGTCTTTTCGTTTGTAAATATTTTCTCCTCTGCGTGACATAAATGAACCTCCTTTTTCTGACTATTATGACGGCGAATAGCTTTAAAATCATGCTTTTTTTCTGAGCTTTCTAATAAAAAGCAGGCTTTTTTGTATCTATCTCTGTGTAAAACTTGACATATCAAAGGAATATGTGTACTATTTTAATAGTTCGATAAAAAAAACTTGCATTTTACACATTCGTAGAATAAAATATTCTACGAAATTTTTATTTATAATAAAATAAAAAAAGCAGAACATTCACACTCTACTGAGCATAAATGTTCTGCTTTTATTATGATTAGATGAAGAAATTATACCATCTGTTTCCCATATAACTTCAAATACTCTGTTGCTTTCGACAGAGACAGATCTAATTTTTGTTGTAGCTTCTCAATGATCTTATTTTCAGGAAGCTCCATATCTTCATATGCAGCAATAAGTCCAGCAATCTTACCTCGATTTTCTCCAATCTCTTCGCCTTCTTTTATCAATTCATCAAAAAATGTACACATCTTCATACCCCGCTTTCTGATCTTATCCATGCTCACCCCACTGCTGACCGTTCCGGCAACTGTCTTAACGACTTCCGGGCTGATCGCATGTGAGTGTTCATAATTCTCTATGATCTCTCTTTTCTGTTTTCTGCTCATCTCGTTATTTAAAATAATTCCAAGAAGATAAAAGAAATCTTGATTATTACTGTTATGTAGTTGGAGCTGGTTCTTTTCAGAATCAAGCTTTCTGGCTTCTACCAATAACATCTTATAATCACAAACATATTTTCTAAAATCTCTTGGGATATCCAGCATCTGCTTTATATTTAATGCTCCATCCCATGGTTTTTCTCCATAATAAACAACGATCGTAATAACGGGAATCAATTTATCTGTCTTTTTCATTCCCGATAAGTATTCGTCTTTTGATATGCCTTTCTGATCTTTGATCGTACGAGCATTCTGGTCGTATTGCTTTTTGTAAGCACTATAATCCATTCCCATGACTCTCAGCGGCATGGCATAATGAATATGTTCCTGATGCTCCATGCCGAGCAGAACCAGTTCGATTTTCCCAGTTTTAATTCTTTTACGAATACGGATTGTATCGCGTGCCAGATGAATGCTTTCAATCGCATCCGAATTTTCAATCAGTACGGAACTGTCGGTATCTGCTTCTTCTAAGTCATCCGGTCTGATTATCATTTTTCCGTTAAATAGAATTGCATTAAAAAAGTCTGCGAATTCTTCATTTCTGTTCCAGTATTGTTTGAGTACAACATCTGGTTTTAAATTTACCTTTCCTGTGGTCAATATAATCCTTTCTTCTCTCCCAATTATATATGCCAATCGAATCTTGAAAGATATTATAATTATACTATTGCTATATGAATGAATCAAGATGAAATTTTACATTCTATACAATTCCGTTGATTTATTGTATAATAGGTTTATGTTATAAGCTTGCGGAATGGATATAAAACTGCAGGCAGCATATCTGATAATATAGGCAGGAGAACGAATATGAAAGAAAAAGACCACTCTACCATTGATAATTACATCTATGGAAAAAAGATTAAAGAATTGCGCATTAAGATGGGACTGACCCAGAATGAGGTAGCAACTGCACTTGAAGTTACTCCGGGATACATTAGTAATGTAGAAAACGGAAGAACCTCCATGTCTCTTCGCATGCTCATCTATTATTCTAAGCTGGCTAATATTTCCCTGGATTCTCTCATTGGGGAGATCGAGCCTACTTATAAGCCGAACGCACTTGACAATGCACTTTCTGCTGAGCTTGAAAAGCTTACGGATATTGAGAAAGAAAAGTTATTACAGACATTAAAGCTGTGGAAGGATTAAGCCTCCACAGCTTTTCCTTTCGATTTATTTATGCAAAAAAAGAACCGGTATTGTGCCGGTTCTTTTTTTACTATGATTATAAAATAATCTTCTTTGGACATTTTTCTGCACAAAGTCCGCACTTTGTACATTTTTCCTGATCGATGTATGCGATATTGTCAACGACATGTACTGCATCAGCTGGACAGTTCTTCTCACATAAGTGACATCCGATACATCCAACAGAACATGCTTTCATAACATCTTTACCTTTATCCTTAGAGCTGCACTGAACGATATGTTTTGCGCTCACTGGAAGAAGCTCGATCAGATGTTTTGGACATGCAGCCACACATTTGCCACATGCTTTACAAGCATCTTTGTCTACAACTGCAACACCATCGATTACATGGATTGCATCAAAAGGACAAGCCTTCACACAGTTACCATATCCGAGACATCCATAGTTACAGGACTTTGGACCGCCGTTTGGAACGAATGCCATAGCAGCACAATCCTGGATACCTGTATAGTCATAATCCTGGTTTGCTTTACCACAGGTTCCGGCACATTTAACGAATGCAGCTTTACGCTCGCCTTCTTCTGCCTTAACACCCATGATCTCACCGATGATGGCTGCAACAGGTGCACCACCAACCGGACACTGGTTAACAGG
>CAKRLC010000002.1 GCA_934358955.1 uncultured Roseburia sp.
AGATACTTATCAGAATAAATACTGTTTTTCTCCCATATAAAATCAAAATCGTGCTGCAGTTTAAAGTCATCCAGCTGGATTTCCTGAAGGACACCTGTTTGCAGTTCAGCGGTAACGGCTGTTTTGTACATAAATGAAATGCCGCAATCCTTTTTTAACAGACTGATAATGGTGTGCATATTTTCAATTTGTGTATAATGAACAAAGTCAGATAATTGAAGACCGTGGGCGGTCAGACTCTGCTCAAGGATATTTCTTGTTCCGGAGCCTTTTTCCCGAACGAGGAGACGTTCAGATAAAAGATCGCTGATTCTGTGGGGACTGTGAATCGCAAAATTATGGGAGGACGAACAGACAGCAATATAGTCTTCGGTACTGTACCTTTTGTGGGAATATTGATTGCCCGGATAGTTACCTTCAACAATAGCAATACAGATCTGACCATCGTCAAGGAGCTTCAAAAGTTCAGATGTATTGCCATAGTGAAGATGCAGGTTTATCTGCGGATGCTGAAGAAGATAAGTTGCCAGTCTGTCTACAATGGCATACTCTCCGACCGTCATTGTTACACCTATGGACAGAACTTCTATGTCAGAATAGCAGCTTTCTATTTCCTGGCGGATACTCTTTTCATCATTTTTCATGGTAATAAGATGCTTACGGAGTATTTCGCCGGAGCGTGTGAGAGAAAGCTGCTTATTTTGGTAAGTGAAAAGGGAAGTTTGGTATTGCTCTTCGAGAAAATGTATGTGCTGCGATACGGCAGGCTGCGTAATATGTAATAATTTGGCAGCAGTTGTAAAATTCATGGTCTGACATACGGTAAGAAAGGTTTCTGTTCTAAAATCAAGCATTTTAAATCCTCACGATAAGAAAAAATTATTGTGTAATAAAAATATATAATTTTATATTATAAACGTCAAGCCTTATACTTAACGATGTGAAAAATTATAGAAGAAATGTTGTTACTGTTCATTCAGCAGAAAAATACGGTTATTTTGCTGCGTACGAAAGAGATTCAGGAGTGAACCGGTTCCTTTTGCAAAAACAAAATTTAAAATGAGTCTGCGAAGCGTCGCAGGAGCGAGTGAACAGGAACGAAACATAAGTGAGGTAGAAAAATGGAGTTTATAAGAAAAAATTACAGTGGAATGCTTGTTTGTCTTGCGATAGCGATTCCGGCATGGCTGTTAGGAAAATTATTTCCTGTCGTAGGCGGTGCAGTTACAGCGATTGTAGCTGGAATGATCGTGACATTATTTTGGAAAGACAAGGGAAAAGCAGAGAGCGGGATTAAATGGACATCAAAAATTGTTCTCCAGTCGGCTGTGGTTTTGTTGGGATTTGGAATGAATCTCGGAGTGATTTTTCAGACAGGAAAACAGTCACTTCCGATTATCGTCTGCACGATCAGTACATCATTGATCGTTGCATGGATTTTAAGGAAAGTACTGAATGTTCCTGCAAACACATCCATACTTGTAGGCGTTGGATCCTCTATCTGTGGCGGCTCTGCAATTGCGGCAACAGCGCCGGTGATCGATGCGGATGACAATGAAGTAGCGCAGTCGATCGCAGTCATTTTCTTTTTCAATGTGCTTGCTGCTATCTTTTTCCCGATGCTTGGAAATGCGATTGGATTTGATACATCACAGGGAGAAGCATTTGGAATTTTTGCCGGCACAGCGATCAATGATACATCATCGGTAACTGCGGCTGCCTCTACCTGGGACAGTATGTGGGGACTTGGAAGCGAGACCTTAAATACGGCGGTAACAGTAAAGCTGACAAGGACTTTGGCTATTATACCGATTACGCTGGTGTTATCACTTATCCAGAGCAGAAAAGCCGCAAAAGAAGGAAAAAGATCTCAAAAGTTCAGTTTGAAGAAAGCATTTCCAATGTTTATTTTTTATTTTGTGATTGCTGCCATTATAACAACCGTATGTATTAATCTGGGAATGGATGCGAATATGTTTCATCCGGTAAAAGAACTGTCCAAATTTATGATCATTATGGCGATGGCGGCGATCGGTTTAAACAGTAATGTGATCCAGCTGGTAAAAACAGGCGGAAAACCAATTATAGTTGGAGGTTCCTGTTGGATTGCGATCACAGTAGTCAGCCTGATCATGCAGCATGTGATGGGAATCTGGTAAATAAAAATAGAAGAATGTCTGTCAGAAAAGAAAGAATACGCCCAGTCTGTTATAAGACCGGGCGTATTAGATTTTCTATCTTTCATAAATGGTGTAGTGGTGTCTTCTTAACAGTGCAACTGCTGAAGTAAGAGACTCTTTATCGTACATTTCCAGGCGCAATACACCATCTTCAAATTCACGGTTATGAATGATACCGATATTTTTAATGCTTAAGTTGTTGCTTGCAAGAATCGTAGCAACAGTTGCGATTCCACCGGCTTCGTCGAGAAGATCCAGGTACAGCTCATAAACGGCTTTGATCGGACCTTTGTTTGTAATAGCAATGGAATCCCGGTAGTCTTTCGCTGACTGAAAATCCGAAAGCAGCGCATCGGTGTTTGCCGCCAAAATATCGTGCTTGGTTTTTTCTAATGTTTCTTCATAAGCATCAATCAGGCGGACAATTTGCTCACTGTTGGACTGACAGATGTTCTGCCACATGACAGGAGAGGAGGAGGCAATTCGTGTGAGATCTTTGAAGCCTCCGGCAGCAATGGTTTTCATTGTCTCATTTTCATCGTCAGAACGTTTAACCAGATTAACAAGGCTGTATGCAATGATATGCGGAAGATGGCTGATAGCAGCAGTAGCATAATCGTGCAGGTGATAGTCTAATACTAAAGCAACAGCCCCAAGCTCTGTGACCAGTGAACGGAAAGCTTCTAATTGTTCCGGTGAAGTCTTGCTTGTCGGGGTGAGGATATAGTATGCATTTTCCAACAGGTATTCATTGGCATTTTTTAAGCCTGTTTTTTCGGAACCGGCCATTGGATGACCGCCAATGAAACAATCTTCCATAGAGAGCGCAATCACTTCTTCATGAATATCTGTTTTTACACTTCCAACGTCTGTGATAATACAGCCGTCTTTGACATGTCCCTTTAACTGGCGCAGGTACTCAATATTTTTTTGTACCGGCGTACATAGAAAAATATAATCACAGTCATAAAAATCCCCAATCTCACATAAAGCTTTATTGGAAATCAGGTGTTCTTCGTAAGCTTCGGTGATCGTAGACTGGTGTCCGGCAGTGGCGATGATCGTAACTTCCGGGTAAAGAGTATGTATTTTTTTTGCAATGGATCCACCAATAAGACCAAGTCCGATAAATCCGATTTTTTGAAAAGACATAAGAAATATAACCATACCTTTCGTTTGCGTAATCTATGTCCATCATAGCGGCATTATCTGGAAAAGTCAACACGTTAAAGTATAAAAGTATTTGCTATGCAGAAATATATGTATAAAGTATGAACAATATGTAAACAATCAACAGAAAACGATGAAAAATGTTTATAGTGCATACATATTATATAAACAAAATCATGCTATTATAAAATAAATTAGTAAAAATGAATAAATAAGTTGTAAATTAACAGAAAATTTAGTAAAATATAACCATTAGCAATAGATTGCGGCAGAAGAGCAAATCTATTGTCACAAAATAATAACTAGTATTGGAGGATTTGCTATGAACGTTTACACAACTGACAGAATTCGTAATGTGGTGCTTCTTGGCCATGGGGGATGCGGCAAGACAAGCCTTGTTGAGGCAATGGCTTATCTTGCAGGAATGACGACACGTATGGGTAAGACAACTGATGGCAATACGATCAGTGATTATGACAAAGAGGAGACCAAACGTCTTTTCTCCATTAATACTTCTGTTGTACCGATCGTATGGGGCGATACAAAGATCAATATCCTTGACACTCCTGGCTATTTTGATTTTGTAGGAGAAGTAGAAGAAGCAGTGAGTGTTGCAGATGCAGCGATCATCGTTGTTTCCG
Source organism: uncultured Roseburia sp. (assembly GCA_934358955.1). Classification (GTDB taxonomy): domain Bacteria; phylum Bacillota; class Clostridia; order Lachnospirales; family Lachnospiraceae; genus Roseburia. The sequence continues at coordinate 3,992 of CAKRLC010000002.1, forward strand.
GAAAGGCCGGAATCGAAGTCGGAACAAGAAAAGCATGGGAACTCTGTGAAAAATATAAACTTCCTAGAATCGTTTTCGTAACAGATATGGATATTGATGATGCCAGCTATCGTCAGGTGGTAGAAGACTTACAGCAGATGTATGGTAAGCGCATAGCTCCTTTCCACCTTCCAATCCGTGAGAATGGTCAGTTTGTTGGTTATGTCAATGTTTTACAGCAGAGAGCAAAACGCTGGAAAGAAGACGGAACCGTTGAGAAGACAGATGTTCCGGATTATTCCAAAGATAATCTTGAAATCTGCAGGGAAGCATTGATGGAAGCTGTAGCAGAGACCAGCGAAGATTTTATGGAACGTTATTTCAACGGAGAAGAGTTCTCAGAGGATGAGATCCGCCAGGCACTCCGTGTGAATGTTGCAGATGGAAGCATTGTTCCGGTTATGATGGGATCGAATACACTTGCCCGTGGTATGTATACACTGTTAGTTGATATTGTAAAATATCTTCCAAGTCCGGACAAGAGAACATGTACTGGTATTAATTCCAAGACAAATGAAGTATACAGTGCAGATTATGATTTTGCAAAACCAAAGTCTGCTTATGTATGGAAGACGATCGTAGATCCGTTTATTGGCAAATACTCCCTGATCAAAGTAAACTCCGGTGTATTAAAGACCGATGATGTTTTATATAACTATCATAAAGACGTAGAGGAAAAGATTGGAAAATTATATGTACTTTGCGGCAATAAGCCGGAAGAAGTAAAAGAGCTCCATGCCGGTGATATCGGTGCCCTTGCTAAGCTTACAAGCCCGGCAACAACCGATTCTTTATCTACAAAGGCAAATCCAATTGTGTATATTAGAACTGCAATCTCCACACCATATACATATATGAGATATAAAGCAGTGAACAAAGGGGATGAGGATAAGATTTCCCAGGCATTGCAGAAACTGATGATGGAAGACCTGACCTTAAAATCAGTCAATGACAGTGAAAATGGACAGACATTGTTATATGGAATGGGCGACCAGCATCTTGACGTTGTAGCAAGCAAGCTTTTGAACCGTTACAAAGTTGAGATCGAACTGAAAAAACCGAAGGTGGCATTCCGTGAGACCATCCGCAAGAAATCCGATGTGGAATACAAATACAAAAAACAGTCCGGTGGACATGGACAGTATGGACATGTCAAGATGACATTTGAACCATCCGGTGATATGGAACAGCCATATGTATTTGAGCAGATCGTTGTCGGTGGTGCTGTACCGAAGAATTACTTCCCTGCAGTAGAAAAAGGTATCCAGGAATCCTGCCAGAAAGGTCCTTTAGCGGCATATCCGGTAGTTGGTGTGAAAGCAGTGTTATATGATGGATCTTACCATCCGGTAGATTCTTCAGAGATGGCATTCAAGACGGCTGCAAGACAGGCATTTAAGAAAGGATTTATGGAAGCTTCTCCAATCTTATTAGAGCCGATTGCATCCTTAAAGGTTGTTGTGCCGGATAAATATACCGGTGATATTATGGGTGATCTGAATAAACGCCGTGGACGTGTACTTGGAATGAACCCGACAGAGCATGGATATCAGGAGATCGTAGCAGATATTCCGTATATGGAGCTGTTTGGTTATAATACCGATTTAAGATCCATGACAGGTGGAAGCGGAACCTATTCCTACGAGTTTGCAAGATACGAGCAGGCTCCGTCTGATATTCAGGAAAAGGAGATTGCTGCAAGAGCAAGTAAAGTGGAGAATTTAGAAGAATAAAGCTATTAAAACTGTGACGTAGGCAAAAGGAGATGAGGATGATGAGAGTCACAAGATATCTATTCATAATTTTATATGTATTCATTCTTGTGACTTATCATCCACTGAACGTACAGGCAGAGACAATTGAACGCGCATTCTCCTTTCAGCCGGTCCATGTAGATCCACGATATGTTGCGGTAGATCCTTATGATGGCATTGAGCAGGAACGATATGAGATCGTTTATGTAATGAATGGTGGGGAAAATAATTACATGAACAGTGAGATGCTGTTAGAACAGGAGTTGCCGGTTACATTGAGTGTCCCTGTCAGGGAAGGATATAATTTCGCAGGCTGGTATGAAGACAGTAATTATACAAAACGTGTGACTACGATTACCCGTGAGAATGCAAAAGATATGGTTCTTTTTGCAAAATGGACAAGTGAGATCGATAATTATAAGAATGTCGAGATGTATTCCTATCAGACAGGCAATCTGCTGCGCCTGAATCAGAAAGAATTAAAGCAATGTGAATACAGCTTTATGGATGAGCTGATGATTCCCGGAATGCCGTCCACAAGAGAACAGGATTATCTGGAGCAGTATATTAACAGCCAGGATCTGTGTATGCAGGGACTGTGTTTTACACCGGAGTATGTGATCATGACGGCGTATACGGAAGATAAGGATGAGCCGGGAGCGTTGATGGTTTTTGACCGGTCGACAGGAAAGTATCTTGTGACACTCGGTATGAAAAATGACAGTCATCTCGGAGGCGTAGCATTTGATGGCAGCAATCTGTGGATCTGTCATTCTAATACGAATACACTGGAGCGCATTTCATATGACTATATCAAAGAACTTGCGGAAGAAGGCGTCGGACGCTGCGTAGATGCTGCAAAGATCACAGACGAATATGTGTTGAAGAATACTCCATCCTGTATTACGTATTATGGAGGAAGAATCTGGGTTGCTTCGTATACGAAGATGTTTCAGTCAAAAATGTATTCCTACACGTATGATGCGAAAACAGATACGCTGATCGCAGCGGCAGGATATAATATTCCTTGCAAAGTGCAGGGGGTGGCATTTGATTCTAATGGAGCAGTCTATTTAAGCACATCTCTTGGGCGAAACAGATCTTCTTTTTTGAGGGGGTATACATCGCTGCTGGCTTTAAACAAAAGTCCGGGCAGACCAGATGTGAAGGTTGAAATGCCTCCATGCTCAGAAGAGATTGCAATCGCGGATAATGTGTTATATGTACTGTTTGAATCAGCGAGCACGAAGTATTTTGAAGGAACGGATGGAAGAGGAACAAGTATTTCTCCGATTGATAAATTATTAGAAGTGAAAGTAGCGTCAATCTGGTAAAGAGGGCAGCCTAATGTGCTGACCCTCTTTCTTTCATCAGTTGGATAATACGGTCTGCTTTTGCAGCTTCTTCTGGTGACATGTTCTGTTTGAGGATAGAGATGAGAAGATCTGTTTCCGGCTGTGTAAAATGAATATTCTGTTTTTTGGCCTGATTTATAGTGCCGAGCAGAAAGGGTGCCATTTCTTTCATTGTTGCCGGCTTTTTACTGTTGGCAAAATTCATCAGAAAAGAAATCTTATCCGGGCTCATATTCTGAAAAACCGGATTCTGGTTAAAAAATTGCTGATCCATAATGAACTCCTTTTATTGTCCTGCAAATAATGTTTCATAGGTTTCTAACATGGAAAACATGTTTGTGAGCATATCGAGCGTATCCTGTTCCTGCTTTGTACAAAATGGGCGGAGGCTGTTTAAAAGTGACAGTGCATTGTTTTCTTCTTCTGGAAGAGAACACATAGATAGTGCAGCATCTTTTCTGGAAAAGACCTGCAAGGTGTTTTCCAGCTCCATATACTTTATAAATATGGCAAACTGCTTTTTCTGTGACTCCTTTATGTAAGGAATGACCGTTTTGAGCATCTGGAGCTGACGTGTCTGTGTCATTGTATCAAAGGCGGTAAAAGGAATTGATTCATCCATGAAAACAACCTTTTTCTTTCAGTTTATGTAGGAACGGCGTGTTTATGACGGGATATGTTTGAAGCAGAACGAAAAGGAGGGAGAAAGCATAACATATTTATATAACATTTATATAATTAGGTACATGAGTCATAAGAAAGTCTACAGTAACCGGAAAAATGTTATAAGAAATGAAAAGTGGAAGAGAGAAAGAGCATGCTTGTGATAGAAGGTAACAGTGTTTATGAGATTGACGAGGAATGCCTGAAGAAAAGGACAGTGCCTTCGGAGTGCGGAATAGATGAAAAGCTTGTAAAGGAAACAGGAAAAAAGAATCGAAAGAAACCGGAAGAACAGCAGAAAGATGGCTGATAGGAAGAAGCTGGATATGAAAAGTTTCGGCATAAAAAAGAATGTGCCAAGGCACATTCTTTTTTAATGGAATGGATTAACAGAAGCCGCCGCCATTTCCACATCCACCGCCGCATCCGCCGCAGCACAGAAGAAGCAGAATGATCCATAAACAATCATTTCCGCCGCCACAATTGTTGTTTCCACCAATGAAACCGCCGTTGCCGCAGCAGCAGCTTAAGAGAATAATGATCCAGAGAATGGAACTGCAACCTCCTTCGTTACAACTGCAACCGCCACAGTTTGTTGCTGCTAAATCACTCATGATGATTCCTCCAAAAATTTATTACACTGTATTTTATGAAGCTGGCAGAAAAGTGTTACACGTTTGAGGGGATCTGTGAACGAAGGATTATAACAATTGGTTATAATAGATATAAAATATTATTCATTGACAAACAAGCAGTAAAATGTCTAAAATAGTAGCAAAAGCAAGAACGTATAATTGTATACAATTATACATGAAATAAGTTTCGTAAATACTGTATAAATATACGATGAAGTATAGGGCGGCCGTTATTTTGAAATCAACGGAATATCCGGGAGCAGGAAGGTTGCCTCGAAAAACAAGGAGGATATTTATGAGAGAAGTTGTTATGAATCAGAAAACAAATCTGCTACAGTTGGAAGAGCATTTTTACCAGTTGGCAGATGTCAAAGAACCAAATGTGTTCCATAATCTTTTTCCTTACGATGAGATTCCGAAGATTGCATTCAATGACCGAATTGTGCCACATAATATGCCGGAAAACATCTGGATCACAGATACTACTTTCCGTGATGGACAGCAGTCAAGAGCCCCATATACAACAGAGCAGATCGTAACCATTTATGATTATCTCCATAAGCTGGGCGGACCGAAGGGACTCGTCCGTCAGAGTGAGTTTTTCCTTTATAGCAAAAAAGACAGGGATGCTGTCTATAAATGTATGGAACGAGGATATAAATTTCCGGAAGTAACAAGCTGGATCCGTGCGAGCAAACAGGATTTTCAGTTAGTAAAAGATATCGGGCTGCGTGAGACAGGTATTCTTGTCAGCTGTTCAGATTATCATATTTTTTACAAGATGAAGATGACAAGAAGAGAGGTTATGAATCTTTACCTGAGCGTGATCCGTGATTGCTTAGAGACTGGAATCAGCCCAAGATGCCACCTGGAAGATATTACAAGATCGGATATTTATGGATTTGTCATTCCATTTTGTGTGGAATTGATGAAGCTGATGGATGAATATAAGATCCCGATTAAAATCCGTGCCTGTGATACGATGGGATATGGTGTGAACTTCCCGGGTGCTGTGATTCCACGAAGTGTTCCGGGTATTATTTATGGTCTTACAACGCATGCAGGTGTTCCGTCAGAGCTGATCGAGTGGCATGGACATAATGATTTTTATAAAGCAGTAAATAATTCCACAACAGCGTGGTTATACGGTGCAAGCGGTGTAAACTGTTCACTTTTTGGTATCGGTGAAAGAACAGGTAATACACCGTTAGAGGCTATGGTATTTGAATATGCGCAGTTAAAGGGCAGCCTGGATGGTATGGATACAACCGTGATCACAGAGCTGGCAGAATATTTTGAAAAAGAACTCGGTTATGTGCAGCCAAGCCGTACCCCATTTGTCGGAAGTAATTTTAATGTGACAAGGGCAGGAATCCATGCAGATGGACTTCTGAAGAATGAAGAGATTTATAACATTTTCGATACAGGTAAGTTCTTAAACAGACCACCGCTTGTATCTGTTTCCAATACATCCGGACTGGCAGGTATTGCACTTTGGATCAATTCCTATTATCACCTTCCAAAGGATGCGGGAGTGAATAAAAATTCAGACCTTGTTAAAATGGTAAAGGTATGGGTGGACAAACAGTATGAGGAAGGACGTGTCACAGTCCTGACAGATAATGAGCTTGTAGCAGAAATCGACCGATGCTGCGAGGAATTAAAGATAGATAAATTGGAGAGGTAAATATGGGCGAAGATAATTACTCCCTTGGAACGCGTGTGTTTCACAGCATCCGGGAGAATATCCTGTCTGGAAAGTATCAAAAGGACGAGGAATTAAAAGAAAAAACAATTGGGGAAGAGCTGGGAGTCAGCAGAACTCCGGTACGTGAGGCGTTACGCCAGCTTGAGCTGGAAGGGCTTGTGACGATCGTTCCGAACAAGGGAGCGTATGTTGTTGGCATTTCACAAAAAGATATCAAAGATATCTATGAGATCCGCTGCAGACTGGAAGGACTGTGTGCCAGATGGGCAGCAGAGACGATCACAAAGGAACAGTTAGACGAGCTGGAGGAAAACATTTTTCTTTCTGATTTTCATGCAGCGAAAGGAAATGCAGAACAGTTAGTAGAGCTTGATAATAAATTTCACGAGGTGCTGTATACAGCAAGCAATAGCAGGGAACTACGCCATGTATTGTCTGATTTTCATCATTATGTACAGCGTGTCAGAATGATCACGCTTGCGGACAGCACAAGAGCGGTAGATTCCAACAATGAACACCGGAAAATTGTAGAAGCATTAAAAAAACATGACGCTGATCTTGCAGAAAAACTTGCAAATCAGCACATTATGAGTACAATTGAAAACATGGACCGCTATGGATGGGACAACTTATTAAAATAAAGGTTACGGTTACAGGATACCCTGGGACAGTAAGCATAGAACTGCAACAGAAAGGAATATTGGTATGGAAAAAATTAAAATGACGACTCCACTGGTTGAGATGGATGGAGATGAGATGACCAGAATTCTCTGGAAGATCATCAAGGATGAATTGTTGTTGCCATTTATCGATTTAAAGATAGAGTATTACGATCTTGGCTTGGAATATCGTAATGAGACAGATGATCAGGTTACAGTTGATTCTGCAAATGCAACGAAAAAATATGGTGTTGCAGTAAAATGTGCAACAATCACGCCAAATGCGGCACGTATGAAGGAATACGATCTGAAAGAAATGTGGAAGAGTCCGAATGGCACGATCCGTGCAATTTTAGACGGAACCGTTTTCCGTGCACCGATCGTTGTGAAAGGGATCGAGCCATGCGTAAAGAACTGGAAAAAGCCGATCACAATTGCCCGTCATGCTTATGGTGATGTATACAAAGCATCTGAGATGAAGATTCCGGGACCAGGAAAATGTGAACTTGTTTATACTGCAGAAGATGGAACAGAGACAAGAGAGCTGATCCATAACTTTACCGGCGCAGGCGTGGTACAGGGACAGCATAATCTGTGTAATTCCATTGAGAGCTTTGCTAAGAGCTGCTTTAATTACGCACTGGATACAAAACAGGATCTGTGGTTTGCAACAAAAGATACCATTTCTAAAAAATATGACCATACTTTTAAGGATATTTTCCAGGAAATCTTTGATGCAGAATATAAAGAAAAATTCGAGAAAGCCGGAATCACTTATTTCTATACACTGATCGATGATGCAGTTGCCCGTGTGATGAAATCAGAAGGTGGATATATCTGGGCATGCAAGAATTATGATGGAGACGTCATGAGTGATATGGTATCAAGTGCATTTGGCTCTCTTGCGATGATGACATCCGTTTTAGTTTCTCCGGATGGATATTATGAATATGAAGCGGCACATGGAACCGTACAGCGTCATTATTATAAGCATTTAAAAGGTGAGGAAACATCCACAAACTCTGTTGCAACGATCTTTGCATGGACAGGAGCACTCCGCAAACGTGGAGAGCTTGATGGCAGCCAGGAATTACAGGATTTTGCAGATAAATTAGAAAAAGCTTGTATTCAGACGATAGAGGGTGGTAAAATGACAAAAGACCTTGCGCTCATTACTACAATAGAGCATCCAACTGTATTAAACAGTGAGGAGTTTATCAAGGCAATCCGAACCACATTAGAAGGAATGTTATAGTTATGATTTTAGCTTGTCAGAATATCTCAAAGTCATTCGGGACTGACGAAATTTTAAAAAATGTAAGTTTTCATATTGAAGAAAATGAAAAAGCAGCGGTTGTCGGCATCAATGGTGCCGGCAAATCTACGCTGCTTAAAATCATTATGAACGAAGAATCCGCAGATGAAGGGGAAGTGATCCTTGCAAAAGATAAAACGATCGGTTATCTGTCCCAGCATCAGGATATCTCCGGACATAAGACTATTTATGAAGAGGTACTTGAGTCAAAAAAAGACCTCATAGAAACAGAAGAAAAGCTTCGACGCATGGAAGCAGATATGAATCATCTTTCCGGAAGTGATCTGGAAAAGTTATTGGAGGCGTATCACAAATTAAGCGATGAGTTTTCACAGCAGAACGGCTATGCTTATCGAAGTGAAGTGAGCGGAATCCTCAAAGGCCTTGGTTTTTCAGAGGAAGAATTTGATAAAAAAATGAGTGAGCTTTCCGGTGGACAGAAAACAAGGGTATCCCTTGGAAAATTGCTGGTGACAAAACCGGATGTCCTGCTTTTGGATGAGCCTACAAACCACCTGGATATCGAGTCTATCCGCTGGCTGGAGACTTTTTTACTGAATTACAGGGGAGCTGTGCTGATCGTATCCCATGACCGTTATTTTCTGGACCGCGTTGTCGGAAAGGTGATTGAGATTTTTCAGCACAAAGGCTATGTTTATCTTGGCAATTATACTGATTATGCGCAGAAGAAAGCAGCTGTACGCGCCGCACTGATCAAACAGTACTATAATCAGCAGAGAGAGATCCACCGCCAGGAGGAAGTGATCGCGAAGTTAAAATCCTTTAACAGGGAAAAATCTATCAAGCGTGCAGAGAGCCGTGAGAAGATGCTGGACAAAATAGAACGTATCGAGCGCCCGGTAGAGGACAATACCGATATCCGCATTGTGCTTGAACCAAACGTGGTCAGTGGAAATGATGTACTGACCGTAGAAAAACTGAGCAAAGCATTTCCGCCACTGACTTTGTTTTCCAATATTAATTTTGAGATCAAGCGTGGTGAACGTGTGGCTCTGATCGGAAATAATGGAACGGGGAAAACAACCATTTTAAAAATAATTAACGAGCTGATCGCACCGGACAGTGGAACGATCACACTCGGAAGCAATGTTCACATTGGTTATTATGATCAGGAACATCAGCAGCTGCATATGGAAAAGACGATCTTTGAGGAAATCGCAGATGATTATCCGGATCTGACAAATACGAAGGTCAGAAATGTCCTGGCCGCTTTTCTGTTTACAGATGATGATGTTTACAAAAGAATTGAGGACTTAAGTGGTGGGGAGCGCGGACGTGTTGCCCTTGCAAAACTGATGCTTTCAGATGCTAATTTCCTGATTCTTGACGAGCCGACAAACCACCTGGACATTACATCAAAAGAGATTTTGGAAGAGGCACTGAAGAGTTACACAGGAACTGTATTTTTCGTGTCTCATGACCGTTATTTTATTAATCAGACAGCAACAAGAATTTTGGAACTGACCGGGGAATGTATCGTAAATTATATTGGAAATTATGATTATTATCTGGAAAAAAGAGAACAGATGGTGGAGCTTTATGTGAAGAAACTGGAAAATGACAGTACAAAGGCAGATACCACAGAAGCGGCTGCGGCGCCAAAGACAGACTGGCAGGCCCAGAAAGCAGAGCAGGCAAGAATCCGTAAGATTGAAAATGCGTTAAAGAAAGCAGAGGATGCCATTGCAGACCTGGAAGAAAAAATCTCACTGATCGATGAAGAATGTGCAAAACCTGAGAATGCAGTTAATTCAGCAAAGCTTGGAGAATTGACAGCCCAGCAGGAAAAGTACCGCGAAGAACTTGAAAAACAATATGAAATCTGGGAAGAACTATCGCTGGAACTGGATCATTAGTTACGGCTTATTCAGCAGTAAAACGTCTGCTGTTTGGCTGCGTATGAGAATGGTTCGGGTTAGTTAAAAATTTCACACATTGACAGATAGTTTTGAACAAATTATAATAAAGATAATTGAGTGAGATATTTCAGGAGGAACAAATTATGCAGCAAAAAGAAATTTCTCAGGCAGTGATTCGCCGTATGCCTAGATATTACAGGTATTTAGGGGAATTATTAGATGACGGGGTAGAACGTATTTCGTCAAATGACCTAAGTAAAAGAATGAAAGTAACTGCGTCCCAGATCAGACAGGATCTGAATAATTTTGGTGGTTTTGGACAGCAGGGATATGGATATAACGTAAAGTTTTTATACGAAGAGATTGGAAAGATTCTTGGTTTAAACGAGAAACATAATATTATTGTGATCGGTGCAGGTAACCTTGGCCAGGCACTGGCCAACTATGTGAAGTTTGAAAAGCTTGGTTTTGTGATCACAGCGTTATTCGATGTGAACCCGGCGCTTGAAGGGGTGACTGTTCGAGGAATCAAGATCCATATGCTCGATGAGCTGGAGGAATATTGCCATAACCATGTGGTAGATATTGCAGCACTTACCATGCCCAAGGAGAAAGCAGATGCGATCGCAAACAGACTGGTGGATCTCGGCATTCAGGCGATCTGGAATTTCGCACATGTAGATCTGGATCTTATTGATAAAGATGTAGTAGTCGAAAACGTTCATTTGTCTGACAGCCTGATGCAGCTGTCATACAATATTGTTAAAAACAGAAGAAATGAATAGATTCATCTGATGGAGCGGCTGCATGAGGCTTTTGACTGGCAGCGGCTCCATTCAAACGTATCGGGGTGGACAATATGAGATACTTAGTCAGCGGCAGGGAAATGAAAGAATATGACAGGACAACGATCGAAGCATTCCGGGTGCCGGCGCTTGTTCTGATGGAGCGGGCAGCACTTGCAGTAGCAGAAGAAGTCTTAGCGGTTACAGATCCTGCCAGCCGTGTACTTGTTGTATGCGGAACAGGAAATAACGGAGCCGACGGACTTGCTGTTGTCCGGTTGCTAAGGCAGCATGGCCGGGCCGCGGATGCTGTTTTATATGGCAACCGTCAGAAAATGACAGAGCAGTGCCAAAGACAATTGGAGATATTAGAGGCATATGGATATCCTGTCCTGGAAGAAATCCCGTCGGACAGAGCCTATCAGACAGTTGTGGATGCTGTTTTTGGTGTAGGGTTATGCAGAAAAGTAGAAGGAGCCTATGCAGATCTCATTAATCAGATGAATGGTATGGATGCAAGGAAAATTGCAGTCGATGTTCCGTCCGGTGTAGATGCTGATAAAGGAGAAGTACTTGGAACGGCATTCCGGGCAGATATGACAGTAACCTTTGCATTTGAAAAAGCAGGACTTTATCTATGGCCCGGAAATGAGTATGCAGGTGAAGTAAAAAGAAAAGAGATAGGCATTACCAAAGAGAGCTTTGGAGAACAGGAACCGGCAGTCAGAATTTTAGAAGAAACAGATCTTGATCAGCTTCCGGTGCGTCGTTCCCATTCAAATAAAGGAACGTATGGAAAGCTGCTTGTGATCGCCGGAAGCTGGAATATGGCTGGAGCGGCAGTGCTTAGTGCATCTGCGGCGTGTGCATCCGGCAGTGGTCTTGTGCGGGTATACACACCGGAAGAAAATAGACTGATTGTCCAGATCAAGGTGCCAGAAGCGATCCTTACGACTTACGATGCTTCTAATTGGAACAAAGCGGAGCTTTTAGAGGCGATTTCCTGGTCAGATGCAGTGTTATGCGGACCGGGACTTGGAAAAAGCACTGTTGCACGGCAGATTGTGGAAACGGTTCTTTCTGATACTACAAAACCGTTGATCCTAGATGCAGATGCATTGAATATTCTTTCAGAGACGGAAGCGCTGACAGGAAAACTAAGAAAAGGCGTTATTATTACGCCACATCTTGGAGAGATGAGCCGGCTTACCGGGCATACCGTGGCAGAGATCCAGGGAAATCTTTTAAGCGAAGCGCAGACATTTGCAACGCAGCATCATTGCATCTGTGTATTAAAAGATGAACATACGGTTACTTGTGGAACGCATATATATTTTAATATGTCAGGAAATAATGGCATGGCAACAGCGGGAAGTGGAGATGTTCTTGCTGGCGTGATCTCATCCTTTTATGCACAGGGGATGGATCCGGAAAAGGCAGCTGCCTATGGGGTTTTTCTGCACGGACTGGCAGGAGACTGCGTGAAAAAGAAAACGGGATACCGAGGCATGACAGCATCTGATCTGCTTGCCGGAATCAGGGATGTTTTTGCAGAGAGGCAGCTTTAAAAACCATGAGACAGGAAAGGTTTGAAAAATGGAAATGAAAAAACACAGCAGAGTGTGCGCCAATATTGATTTAGATGCAATCAGATATAATATGGAATCAATGCATCAAAACATTGATCCTGAGACAAAAATAATGGCAGTTGTCAAAGCAGATGGATATGGACATGGAGCAATTCCGATCGCAAGGGAAATCGAAGATCTGGATTACTTATATGGATATGCTGTCGCAACAGTCGAGGAAGGACTGATGCTGCGGAGAAGTGGGATCAAAAAGCCAATTTTGATCCTTGGTTATATTTTCCCTGATCAGTATGAGGATGTGATCGAGGCAGATATTGATCCAAGTGTCTTTACTTTGGAAATGGCGAAGACACTTTCCGATGCAGCGGGAAGAGTGGGAAAAACATGTAAGATCCATTTTGCGGTTGATACCGGAATGAGCAGGATCGGATACCAGGTGACAGAAGAATCCGCAGATGAGATGGCGCAGATCGCGAAGCTGCCGCATATGATAGTAGAGGGGATCTTTACTCATTTTGCAAAAGCAGATGAGACAGATAAGACCTTTACAACAGAACAGACAGAAAAATTCCGGAAAATGGTCCGGATGATGGAAGAAAGAAATATTTCTATCCCATTGAAGCATTGTTCCAACAGTGCAGGTATCGTAGACATTCCGGAAGTAAATATGGATATGGTACGTGCCGGAATTACTTTATATGGACTCTGGCCGTCGGATGAGGTTGACCATGAAGCAATGGAACTCCATCCTGTCATGGAATTAAAGACGCATGTTGCTTATGTGAAAGAACTCGAGGCCGGAAGAGCGATCAGTTATGGCGGAACCTTTGTAACAGAGCGCACAAGCCGGATCGCAACGATCCCGGTCGGTTATGCAGACGGATATTGCCGAGGACTTTCCAACAAAGGAAGCGTTTTGATCCATGGACAGAAAGCTCCGATCTGTGGAAAGGTCTGTATGGATCAGTTTATGGTCGATGTGACAGATCTCCCGGATGTGAAGATTGGTGATGAGGTTACACTTGTTGGAAAAGATGGAGATGAAATGATCACAATGGAGGAGATCGGCGATCTTTCCGGCAGATTTAATTATGAATTTGTCTGTGTTCTTGGCAAACGTGTTCCAAGAGTCTTTTACAAAAATGGTGTACCGGTAGAAAGTCAGGAGTACTTTGAATAAAAGATAATCAGGTTCGCAGACAATGTGTGGGAAAAGTAAGAAATAAAAAATAGAATACGCCCGTTAAAATTGGAAATACTATCCGTAAGAAACAACAGTAAAAGATACTGACCATGTAAGAAAAATGGAGAGCGGATAATATGATGATTCGACGAGGAGATATTTTCTATGCAGACTTGAGACCGGTAGTTGGCTCAGAACAGGGAGGCATCCGGCCGGTTTTGATCATACAAAATGATATTGGAAACAAACACAGTCCGACGGTGATCTGTGCAGCGATCACTTCACAGATGAACAAGGCAAAACTGCCGACACATGTGGAACTGGACTGCAAAAAATACGATCTGGTAAAAGATTCCGTTGTACTTTTAGAACAGCTTCGTACCATTGATAAGACAAGATTAAAGGATAAAGTATGCCATTTGGATCACCAGATTCTGATAAAAATAGATAAAGCACTGGAAATAAGCCTTGAACTGCTTACATAACTTGACTATTTTGCGGCAAAATGGTATTATTTCTCATGTTGTTTTAAAGATAAATTGCATTCGTTACGAAAACAAGGAGGATTTATGGACGATGGTGGCAGTCCCACTACCGGGATGATAATTTTAATTATTTTACTGTTTCTGGCAATTCTGTTTCTGATCATGATGCTGTGGAAGCCGGAGCTGAGAAAGAAACTGTACACAGGAATTTTAAAGCGTTTTGGAAAAGAAGATGATGTGACGGAGGAAGAGATTATCTCGATGGTCAATGAAGGCCATGAACAGGGCGTGCTTCAGGCAAGCGAAGCAGAGATGATCCATAATATTTTTGAATTTGGTGACAAGGACGCCAAGGATATTATGACACACCGGAAGAACATCATTGCAGTAGATGGTACATTAAGCTTTCTGGAAATGCTGGATTTTTTGAAGGAGAACAATTATTCAAGATATCCGGTATACATAGATGACATTGATAATGTGATAGGTGTGCTGCATATTAAAGAAGTGTTGGCTATGTGCCAGCGGAAAGAAATATATGATACACCGATCAAAGAAATCGAAGGACTGGTACGTGGTGTAGACTTCATACCGGAAACGCGGAATGTCAATCGATTATTTAATATGATGCAGAAAGCAAAAAGCCATATGGTGATCGTGGTTGACGAGTATGGACAGACTTCCGGCATTGTTGCCATGGAAGATATTCTGGAAGAAATCGTGGGTGACATCGAAGATGAACACGATGAGGAAGAAAATATGATCGAGAAGCTGCCGGACGGAAGCTTTGTCATGGATGGAATGACACCGGTCGATGAAGCACTGGAGCTGTTGAAGATCCATTTTGAAGATATGGATGAGTTTGACACACTTAACGGACTTCTGATCTCGTTGTTAGACAAAATCCCAAATGACGGCGAGCACCTTGAGACAGATGCATTCGGTTACCACTTTGATGTGTTGTCTGTGGAGAATAAGATGATCCGTAAGGCTAAGATCACAAAGCTTCCTGAAAAAGCAGAAGACACGGAAGAAGATAATCCTTGTCAGAATACGGAAACAGTGATAGAATAAATTCGTTTCATGAATTTTCTGTTATCATGAAAAAAAGAAGAGAGGATAAGAGTTATGTCAGGACATTCAAAATTTGCCAATATTAAACATAAGAAAGAAAAAAATGATGCTGCAAAGGGAAAGATTTTTACGATCATCGGTAGAGAGATCGCAGTTGCAGTAAAAGAGGGCGGACCTGATCCATCTAACAATTTTAAACTTGCACAGGTAATTGCAAAAGCAAAATCAAATAACATGCCAAATGATACGATCGAGCGTGGTATTAAGAAGGCAGCAGGAGACGGCAATGCAGTCAACTACGAGTTCTGTACATATGAAGGATATGGACCAAGCGGAACAGCTATTATCGTAAAATGTCTGACCGATAATAAAAACCGTACAGCTGCAAATGTAAGAAATGCCTTTACAAAGGGACATGGAAGCATTGGTACACAGGGTTGTGTATCTTACATGTTCGATGAAAAAGGACAGATCATCATCGCAAAAGAAGACTGTGATATGGATGCAGATGATCTTATGATGATCGCATTAGATGCCGGAGCAGAAGACTTCAGTGAAGAAGAGGATAGCTTTGAGGTATTAACAGCACCGGAAGATTTCGAGACTGTTCGTGCAGCACTTGAGGCAGAGAAGATCCCTATGGCAGAAGCTGAAGTAACAATGATTCCACAGAACTATGTGGAATTAACTGCAGATGAAGATCTCACAAATATCAACCGTATTTTAGATCTTTTAGATGAAGATGACGATGTTCAGCAGGTATACCACAACTGGGATGAATAATTAAAATAAAGGAAACCGTATGTATTTTATTGTTGAAAAATACATACGGTTTTTTTACTAAAGTTGTAGCTTTCTTCAGAAAAATGTTATATGATAATTAGAAGAAGAACGTTGGAGGAGGTATTTGTTCTATGAAGAAAATTCTATTCGCGGCATCTGAGTGTGTCCCGTTTATTAAAACTGGAGGATTGGCAGATGTCTGTGGCGCTCTGCCTAAGGAATTTTCAAAAGAGGAGTGGGATGTAAGGGTTGTTATCCCAAATTATAGCTGTATACCGGAAAAGTACAGAAATCAGTTTGAGTATGTGACACATTTTTATATGAATGCAGGAAGTTATATTCAGAACAAATATGTCGGTATTTTAAAGTATGAATTAGATGGTATTACCTATTATTTCATTGATAACCAGGAATATTTTAACTGTATTGTGCCATATGGCGATATCCGATATGACATTGAGAAGTTCTGTTTCTTTGACAAGGCAGTACTCTCTATGCTGAAACAGATTGACTTCAGACCAGATCTGATCCACTGCCATGACTGGGAGACCGGACTGGTACCTGTATACCTTAAAAACGAATTCCAGGCGGATCCTTTTTACTGGGGAATGAAGAGCATTATCACGATCCACAACCTGAAGTTCCAGGGAATCTGGGATTCCAAGACAATGAAAGCACTGACAGGATTCCCGGATGAGCTGTTTGCACCGGACAAGCTGGAGTTCCATAAGGATGCTAATATGTTAAAAGGCGGCCTTGTTTATGCAGATTACATCACGACCGTAAGTGAGTCTTATGCACAGGAGATCCAGACAGAAATTTACGGAGAAGGACTGGATGGATTGCTTTCTGCAAGACATTTTGATATGCAGGGTATTGTAAATGGAATCGATTATACCGCTTATGATCCGGCAACCGATCCAAAGATTTATACAAATTACGATGCGGAAAATTTCCGGAAAAAGAAGTATCTGAATAAGGTGAAGCTGCAGGAAGAGTTAGATCTGACGGTTGATAAGAAGAAATTTATGATCGGCCTTATTTCAAGATTGACCGATCAGAAGGGACTTGATCTGATCAATTATGTGATCGACCGTCTTGTAGATGACTATACGCAGATCGTTGTGATCGGTACGGGCGATCCACAGTATGAGAACATGTTCCGCCATTATGCATGGAAATATGGTGACCGTGTATCTGCAAATATCTGCTATTCAGATGATCTTGCACACAAATTATACGCAGCTGCGGATGCATTCCTTATGCCATCCAGATTTGAACCTTGCGGACTTACGCAGCTGATTTCGTTCCGCTATGGAACGGTGCCAATCGTACGTGAAACAGGCGGACTGAAAGATACGGTACATCCATATAATGAATATGAGAATACCGGTGATGGTTTCTCTTTCCGCAATTACAATGGGGAAGAGATGCTTGGCGTTGTAAATTACGCAAAACATATTTTCTTTGACAAAAAGAAACAGTGGAATCAGATGGTTGACCGTGGTATGGCAAATGATTACTCCTGGAAATCCTCCAAAGGACGTTATGAAGGACTGTATAATTATTTACTCGGCTATACGGAATAGTTTTTTTGAAATGAATCATACTAAGGAGCAGGATACAAAGTATCCTGCTTTTTCTTGTGTTATAGGATTCGGATGAAAAAACTATGCATTTGCGTTTATGCTGGCAGATTACAAAAAAATAGAGTGAGTTTCATTGTGCAAGCATTCCGATAAGTCTCTGAAAGTGTGAAGCAGATCGTTTAAACCATGAAACGGGTGAGGAAAATATGGAAGAAAAGAAAGAAAAAAATGAAGAGATCATGCAATTTGGACAGATCGAATTAGAAAGTGAAGAAGACCGGATCTCCATGCTTACGATCATTGGCGAAATTGAAGGGCATGAGTGCCTTCCTGCATCGACAAAGACGACAAAGTATGAGCATGTGCTGCCAAAACTGGCAGAGGTGGAGGAAAATAAACAGATTGATGGATTATTGTTACTGCTAAATACCGTGGGAGGAGATGTGGAGAGTGGACTTGCAATCGCAGAGATGGTAGCGTCTATCCGGAAACCGACCGTGTCGCTGGTGCTGGGCGGAAGCCATTCCATAGGTGTTCCATTAGCGGTTTCGACCGATTATTCTTTTATCGTTCCAAGCGGGACGATGGTCATACATCCGGTCCGCATGAATGGAACGATCATTGGGGCGCAGCCGACCTATGACTATTTTAAACAGATGCAGGACCGGATTCTTCGATTTGTAGCTGCCCATTCCAAAGCAGAAGAAAAGCGGCTGGAGGCGTTGATGATGAATACCGGGATTTTGAACCGGGATCTTGGGACGATCCTTGTTGGAAAACAGGCGGTGGAAGAAGGGCTGATCGATGAGGTGGGAGGAATCCATGAAGCATTTCAGAAACTGCACAATCTGATCGGTGCAAAGCATTCACTGTCTATATGAAAGCTTTTAATGACAAGCTTGAGAAAATATGATAGAATAAAGCAGTATGAGAATAGATGAAAATGTTTTTGAAGATACAATGGAGGAAATGATATGACATTACTGCAGGCCATATTTATGGGCGTAATACAAGGGTTGACGGAATTTCTTCCGGTAAGCAGTTCCGGACATCTGGCTTTGTTCAAAATCCTGTTTGGGGTGGAAACTGATACGGGAATGTTGTTTGATGTCCTGCTGCATGTCGGAACCCTGATCGCGATCTGTACCGTTTATTACAGAGATATTGCAAAGATGATCGTGGAAGGACTTTGCATTATCAGAGATGCGTTTTGCAACATTGGGATTTTCTTTCAGAATATCGGAACATTTGTCAAACATAAAGGCGGACAGGAAATGGATTCCGGACATCGTTCCTATCGAAGGATCGTAAATAGCAGTTATCGCAAGTTTGTTATGCTGATCATTGTATCAACGATTCCAACAGGGATTATCGGATATGTTGGAAAAAATGCTGTTGCAAACGCCTCAGAGATTTTGATCGTACCTGGCATTTGCCTGATCATAACAGCGATTTTGCTGTTTGTTGCAGATCTTTTAAAGAGTGGCGAGAAGCTGCCGAAGGATGTGACGTATACGAATGCGTTCCTCATTGGAATCGCACAGGGAGTAGCAACACTTCCGGGACTTTCCCGCAGTGGAACAACGATCACAGCCTGCCTGCTAAGCGGTTTTAACCGGAAGTTTGCAGTAAAGTATTCTTTCATCATGTCTATTCCGGCAATCTTGGGAGCAATGGTATTGGAGCTGAAGGATTTTTCGGCAGCTGTTGCAGGAACTGAGATTGTATATTACATAGTTGGAATGGTGATCGCAGCAGTGATCGGTTATATCTGTATTAAGGTAATGCTGTTTGTAGTCGGAAGAAAGCGGTTCCGTGGTTTTGCAATCTATTGTCTGATCGTAGGAATCATTTCTATCGGTGGATTTTTCTATACGATGTAAGAAGTAAAAATTAATTTGGAGGTAATAACTTGGCAACGGGGAAAAGAAAGAGTTCCTCTGGCGGAAAAAGTTCCGGCAGAAAAACGAATTCGAGACAGAAAAAACAGGAAGTTCAACATGAAAGTTTTACAGAAGAGATTGTGCTGTGGGTCATACTTGCAGTTGCAATCCTTCTGTTTCTTAGTAATTTTGGCGTCGGAGGAGCTGTTGGAAGTGCAGTCAGCAGCGTCTTCTTTGGAATATTTGGACTGCTCGCTTACATATTTCCGGTATTACTGGTGATCGGAGTTTTTTTTGCAGTTTCAAATAAGGGAAACCGGATCGCGGCTGTTAAGATCGTTGCAGCCTGCGTGCTGGTGATTTTTTTGTGTACTTTTATCGAGCTTGTTTTAAATGGCGCCGGTGCACCTGGTGCAGCTGCTGCATACCAGTACAGCTCTGTAAATAAAGCCGGAGGCGGATTTTTGGGCGGACTTGTGGCAGGTATTCTTTGTCCGGGTATCGGTCTGCCGGGGGCTTTTGTTGTTGCTGTGGTAGCGATGATCATCTGTATGGTTTTGATCACGGAGCGTTCTGCCATGCGCGGAATGCAAAAAGGCGGCAGAAAGCTATATGAGACTGCAAAAGAGAACAACGAACGTTATCAGGAATATGCGCAGGTTCGCAGAGAAGAAAGAGAGCTTCGCAGAATGGACCGGAAAGCAGAAGGTGTTGCTATTGACACGAGAGTTCTGCCGGATCCGAAAAAGGCAGTTCTTTCAGATGATATCAATGAATTGCAGGATGACCGGTTTTTGAATTTCCCGGAGATAAAAGAAGAAAAGAATGTAACGCTGACCTCTTCAGAGGCAGTTACGGATCAGCCGGCAGCTGTGAAGGAAGAAGAAATTGTGATCGCACCATCTGCATTTTCAGATGAGGCAATGGAAGCATCAGAAGATGATAATGTGGAAATGGAGCCTGTCATAACACAGGCATATGCAGAACCGGTGCCATATGAGCCAATACAGAAGCCAGAACCGGTGCATGGGTATGCAGGGAAACCGGATGGCACAGATAATGTTGTGGAATTAAGACCGGAGAAGGTAGAGCCAACCCGCAAGAAAGGAAAGCCGTCTGCAGAGGAAGTGGAGCAGGATGTGACATCCATCGCAGAAGAGATTGAAAAAGATGAAAATACCGAGAAAATCTACCGTTTCCCGCCGGTATCACTTTTGAAAAGTCCGGATAAGAAACAGGGAGATTCCAGACAGCATCTTCAGGAAACAGCACAAAAGCTTCAACAGACATTAAAGAATTTTGGAGTGAATGTTACGATCACAAATATCAGCTGTGGACCGGCCGTTACCCGATATGAACTACAGCCGGAGATGGGTGTTAAGGTGAGCAAGATCGTGAATCTTGCAGATGATATTAAGCTGAATCTCGCCGCGGCGGATATCCGTATTGAAGCACCGATCCCTGGAAAGGCTGCAGTCGGGATTGAGGTGCCGAATAAAGAAAATGTAATGGTTTCTTTCCGTGAACTGGTTGATTCGCAGGAATTTAAAAGTCATCCTTCAAAGATTTCATTTTGTGTAGGACGGGATATTGCGGGAAAGGTGACCGTTGCAGATATTGCAAAAATGCCGCACCTTTTGATCGCCGGTGCCACAGGATCCGGAAAATCTGTCTGTATTAATACAATTATTATGAGTATTTTATATAAGGCAGACCCGAAAGATGTGAAGCTTATCATGGTCGATCCTAAGGTTGTGGAATTAAGTATATACAATGGAATTCCGCATCTGCTGATCCCGGTTGTGACAGATCCGAAAAAAGCTGCCGGAGCGCTTCACTGGGCAGTTGCAGAAATGACAGACCGTTATCAGAAATTTGCAGAAGCAAATGTAAGAGACCTGAAGGGATATAATGCCAAGGTGGAAGCACTCCCGGACGTGGAAGGGGAAACAAAGCCGGAGAAGCTGCCGCAGATCGTCATTATTGTCGACGAGCTGGCAGATCTTATGATGGTGGCGCCGGGCGATGTAGAGGAATCCATCTGCCGTCTGGCACAGCTGGCAAGAGCATGTGGTATCCATCTGATCATTGCAACGCAGAGACCTTCGGTAAATGTTATTACCGGTCTGATCAAAGCAAATATGCCAAGCCGTATTGCATTTGCAGTAACTTCCGGTATTGATTCAAGAACGATCCTTGATATGAATGGCGCAGAGAAGCTTCTTGGAAAAGGAGATATGCTTTTTAATCCGCAGGGAGTGCCAAAACCATTGCGTGTACAGGGGGCATTTGTCTCAGATAAGGAAGTTCAGGATGTCGTTGATTTCCTGAAAAATGAAAATGAACAGGTTTCTTATCGCTCTGACGTTGAAGAGAGAATGAACAGTATAGAATCCGGCAATACGACAGTTAGCATTGATTCCGGTTCCGGTGGAGATGGCAGGGATGCTTATTTTGCAGATGCTGCAAGACTATTGATCGATAAGGAAAAAGGTTCCATTGGTATGCTGCAGAGATACTTTAAAATCGGTTTTAACCGGGCTGCAAGAATCATGGATCAGCTGGAGGAAGCCGGTATTGTCGGTCCGGAAGAAGGTACAAAACCAAGAAGAGTATTGATGTCTCAGGAAGAATTTGAGCAGTATGAGGAAGAATGTCTGTAATTGTTATTTGCTTATAAATAAAAACTGTGATATTATAATAACTTATAAATAACAACATGCGGTTTTAGGACGCAGGAAATGGAGCGAACAGATGAAAAGTGATATTCAGATTGCACAGGAAGCAGAAATGCTGCATATCAGGGAGGTTGCAGCCCAGTTAGAGATTCAGGAGGATGACCTGGAATTATATGGAAAGTACAAAGCAAAGTTGTCTGACGAGCTGATTGAGCGTGTACAGGATCGTCCGGATGGAAAATTAATCCTTGTGACAGCGATTAATCCGACACCGGCAGGAGAAGGAAAAACAACGACGAGTGTTGGCCTCGGACAGGCATTTGGAAAACTTGGCAAAAAGGCAGTGATCGCTTTGCGTGAGCCATCCTTAGGACCATGCTTTGGAATCAAAGGAGGAGCTGCTGGCGGTGGTTATGCACAGGTCGTACCGATGGAGGATCTGAATCTTCATTTTACAGGTGATTTCCATGCAATCACATCTGCAAATAATCTTCTTGCAGCGTTGCTTGATAATCATATCCAGCAGGGCAACGAACTTGGAATTGATACAAGACAGATCGTATGGAAACGTTGCCTGGATATGAATGACCGTGTATTACGAAATATTGTGGTAGGTCTTGGAAGTAAAATGGACGGTGTAGTCCGTGAAGACCATTTTGTAATTACAGTAGCGTCAGAAATCATGGCTATTTTATGCCTTGCAACAGACATGCATGATTTAAAACGAAGACTTGGCCGCATTATTGTTGCTTATAATTATGAGGGACAGCCTGTGACAGCAGATGATTTAAATGCGACAGGAGCAATGGCTGCTTTATTAAAGGATGCATTAAAACCAAATCTGATCCAGACATTAGAGCATACACCGGCAATTGTCCACGGTGGACCTTTTGCCAATATTGCACATGGCTGTAACAGTGTACGTGCTACCAAAACAGCTTTAAAGCTTGCGGATTATGTGATCACAGAAGCCGGTTTTGGTGCTGATCTTGGTGCAGAAAAGTTCTTTGATATCAAGTGCAGAAAAGCTGGATTAAAACCGGATGCAGTTGTTTTAGTTGCAACAATCCGTGCTTTGAAATATAATGGAGGAGTTGCGAAAGCAGATTTAAATGCCGAGAATCTGGATGCATTGAAAAAAGGAATCGTAAATCTTGAGAAACATATTGAAAATCTCCAGAAATATGGTGTGCCTGTTGTAGTCACCTTAAACTCTTTTGTTACAGATACAAAAGCAGAAACAGATTTTGTAGAGCAGTTCTGCAAAGAGAGAGACTGTGATTTTGCATTGTCTGAAGTATGGGAAAAAGGCGGAGAAGGCGGTATCGCACTTGCACAGAAAGTTCTGGATACATTAGAGAACAAAGAAAGTCATTTCAAACTTTTATACGAAAATGACCTTTCTCTGGAAGAAAAGATTGAAACGATCGCAAAAGAAATTTATGGAGCAGACGGTGTTACCTATGCGCCTGCTGCCAGAAAAGAATTAAAACGCATCGCAGAAATGGGCTTGTCACAGTTCCCGGTCTGCATGGCAAAAACACAGTATTCTCTGTCTGATGACCAGACAAAGCTTGGACGTCCGGAAGGATTTTCGATCAATGTCCGTGAGGTATATGTGTCTGCCGGTGCAGGATTCGTTGTTGCTGTGACTGGTGCGATCATGACAATGCCTGGTCTGCCGAAAAAACCGGCAGCTTATGGAATCGACGTAGACGATAACGGAGTGATCACAGGTCTGTTCTAGATGATGACGGGGCAGCTTTGGGATCGTGCATGAAGTAGAATAAAAGCTAGATTGAGAGAAAAAATATGACACAGATAATTGACGGAAAAAAGATCTCACAGGAGATCAAAGATGAACTGAAAGAAAAAGTTGCAGGATTAAAGGAGCAGGGGAAAGAGGTTTCCCTTGCTGTGATCCAGGTTGGAAATGATCCGGCATCTTCTGTTTATGTTGGAAATAAAAAGAAAGCGTGTGAATATGTTGGAATTCGTTCGTTAGCCTACGAGCTTCCAGAAGAAACGAGCGAGGAAGAATTATTAGCACTGATCAACAAGTTAAACGAGGATGAAACAGTGAATGGAATCCTCGTTCAGCTCCCGGTACCGGAGCATATTGATGCAGATAAGATCATCCGTACGATCTCACCGAAAAAAGATGTTGATGGATTCCACCCACAGAATGTTGGTAAACTTGTGATTGGCGAAGATGGATTTGTATCCTGTACACCGGCAGGTATTATCGAACTTTTAAAACGTTCAGGCATCAGTATGGAAGGCAAAAACTGTGTCGTGATCGGAAGAAGTAATATTGTTGGAAAGCCAATGGCGCTTTTGATGCTTCGAGAGAATGCAACTGTAACGATCGCACATTCTAAAACAAAGAATCTCAAAGAGATTTGTAAGACAGCAGACATATTGATCGTTGCAATCGGAAAGCCTCAGTTTGTTACAGCGGATTATGTAAAAGAAGGGGCTGTTGTCATTGATGTTGGCATACATCGTGGCGAGAACAAAAAGCTTTGCGGCGATGTAAAATATGATGAAGTGGCACCAATCGCATCGGCGATCACACCAGTTCCTGGAGGTGTCGGTCCGATGACGATTGCAATGTTAATGAATAATTGTGTCGAGAGTCTGAAGCTGCAGTAAAAAATAAAAACACTAGGAAGGGTCTCATATGAAGTGTGCAAAATGTGGAGCTGAACTGAAAGAGGGCTGTTTATATTGTTCTGTATGTGGTCATGAAGCACAAATGGTAAATGAATTTTCCGTAATTGAAGAAGAATATTTAAAATCGATTCTTGCAGATGGAGCAAAAGAAAACCGCGGAAAAGAAAAGCCGGCGTCTGGTGAAAAGAAATCAGCTGAACAGAAAAAGAAAAAAAATCAATTGCCATGGATGATCCTGATCATCGTGGCTGTGATTGTGGTGACTGCTTCGATCGGAACGATCGCATATGTGAAATATAAAAATAATAACTCTTATGATTATCAGATGGAGATGGCGGAAAAAGAACGAAACCAGCATAAGATGGAGGATGCTCTTTCCCATTATAAGAATGCGCTGGCGTTATCACCAAATGATATAGAAGCAAGGCTGGCTATGGCTGCAATTTACCGGCAGCAGAAGGAAGACGATTCAGCACTTGTACTCTACATGGAAGTCATTACTTTAGATAAAAAACAAAAAGAGGCATATCAGGGGTTGATTTCGATATATGAGAGCAAAAATGAATACGGCAAGATCAAAGAATTGTCTGAAAATGTTACAGATGCGGATATTCTTGCATTATTCGATCCATATATTGTAGCCAATCCTGTATTTTATCCGGATGAAGGAACTTGCGATACGTATACAGATGTTACGATTTTTTCCATTGAAGACTTTGATGTTTATTATACGTTAGATGGAACAGATCCGATAGAAAACGGAAAATTGTGTCCAAAGGACGGAATTGAATTAGACGATGTAAAAACTTACACGATCAAGGCTGTCTGTAAAAACGAAAAGGGAATCTATAGCGATGTTGTGACGAAAAAGTATAAAACAATTGCGAGAGTTCCTGATTACCCGGTTATAACACCAGATGGAGGAACGATGAGGGAGCTGACCTTCGTAATTATTACTGCAGAAGAAAACTGCAGTATCTATTACACCTGGGATGGATCAGATCCAACGACCGGTTCAAGCCGTTACACGGGACCGATTCAGGTGCCGGAGGGTAATAATGTATTATCTGTTATGGTTGTAAATGACCGTTCAAAGCTTATGAGTAAAGTGTACCGGACGAATTTTATCTATGAACCGACGGAAATGATTGACGGAAATACAGGAAATTAGAAGGATTTGCATAGAAAAAGAAAAATAGCCAGTGTATTTGTGGTGAGAAACCAAAATACACTGGCTGTTTTTGAAATTATAATGCATTCTCTTCCGGAATAAATTCGATGAGGTTTTTTCCTAATCTGGAAACACGGGCAAGGGAGTAAACGTCCATTCCCTGCGCGAGCAGCTTGTCTCTTCCCGGCTGGAAAGATTTTTCGATGAGGATTCCGATTCCTTCAACAGATGCACCTGCTTCGGTTAAAAGACGGACTGCACCGCTTGCGGCTTCTCCGTTTGCCAGAAAATCATCAATGACTAAAACACGATCAGATGGATCAATAAATTCTTTGGCTAAGGTAAGTTCGTAACTGGTACCCTTCGTGAAGGATGTAATCACTGTCTGTAACAGATTGTCATTTAATATTTTGGATGTCTGTTTTTTTAATATGATCATTGGAACATGTAATGCAACAGCGGTTGCAAAGGCAGGAGCGATACCGGAACTCTCAATCGTAACAACCTTGGTAATGCCTTTATGGGAAAAACGCTGTGCAAATGCTTTTCCAATCTGCTGCATCAGGACCGGGTCGACCTGATGATTGATAAAACTGTCCACTTTTAAAATGTCTTCTGATAATGCAAGTCCTTCTTTCAGGATCTTCTCTTCAAGTTCTTTCACAATGTCACCTCGTAAAAATAATCATTTCTGATATTTTAGCACAAATATAGTTAAGAAAAAAGACTAATTCGGATTTTCTTCGTAATTATTTTCTGACACAACAGGAAAAAAGACATGTTACTGCTGTGTAAAAAGGACAGGATAGAGCTCTTCGATGAGGTGGTCTAAAAATGTTTCCTCAAGTGAAGGGTATTTTTCAGATATTTTTTCAGTCATGACAGCATAACGGCCAAAGTAAAGATTGTCATCAGATGGATCGGTGAGACTGTCAATGGAAGCGGCATCAAAAGTATCCACAAACCAGGAACGGATTTCATCTTCCAGCTGCCTCTCACTGTCTGCCTGGGAGTCAAGCGTTTTTAACTGGAGAAAGGAGCGGATACCGATCACAAAAAAGATCAGAAACATGATCCCCATGACAATGCAGAGCATGATTTTTCTGTAAAGTGCAACATGCAGCGGCAGAATCCCTGTGGCAAAAAGGATCAAGAGAAGAAAACCAAGAAGGCTGACGAACAGAAAAGCATAGGCAGTCTGGCGCATGTCTTCTTTTTGGTGTTCCTTGGAAATATAAATTTTCATTGTAAAAATCTCCTTCGTATAAACATAGTTTATTGCTCGTTTGCAAATAAAAGTGACTGTTCACTCTTGAATCACTTTCTTACGCAGCAAAACATTATAGAAACATTATATGCGATTTGCTTTACCGAAGCAACTTCTATATGCTATAATTACTCTGTATGAGAATAACAGTTTTATGTGTAGGAAAAATCAAAGAAAAGTTTTACAGGGATGCAATTGCCGAATATGAGAAACGTCTGAGCCGCTACTGCAAGCTTGAGATCGTGGAAGTGCAGGATGAGAAGACGCCGGATCATGCAAGCGAGAATGAAGAGCTTCTGATTAAGGAGAAAGAAGCAGAACGCATGGAACGGTATTTAAAAGACGGGGCATATGTGATCGCATTGGCAATCGATGGAAAAACATTAGATTCTGTGGAACTGTCAGAGCGGATGGAGAAACTTGGTACGGGTGGGACAAGCCATATTATTTTTGTGATCGGCGGGTCACTCGGACTTTCTGACCGTATCTTAAAGAGGGCGGATTATCATCTGAGCTTTTCAAAAATGACATTTCCACATCAGCTGATGAGAGTGATCTTGCTGGAACAGATTTACCGCAGTTACAGGATCATGAATCATGAGCCGTACCATAAATAGTGAGGAAAAGAATATGTTAAGGATAAGGGAATACAAAAAAGTAGAGAGCCTTAAAGAGGCGTATGAACTGAATCAGAAGAAAACAAATCATATTGTCGGAGGTGGACTCTGGATCAAAATCGGAAATCGTAATCTGATGACTGCAATTGATCTGAGTGGACTTGATCTTGACAAAATTGAGGAAACAGCAGAAGAGTTTGTGATCGGCTGCATGACACCACTCCGTGATCTGGAGACACATGAAGGTCTGAACCGTTATACAGGTGGCGCCATGAAAGAAAGTCTGCGTCACATTGTCGGTGTGCAGTTTCGTAACTGTGCAACAGTAGGAGGAAGTCTGTATGGAAGATTCGGATTTTCAGATGTACTGACATTATTCTGCGCCTTAGACAGCTATGTAGAGCTGTATAAGGGAGGCATGGTTCCTGTAAGGGATTTTGCAGCGATGCCTTATGACAATGATATTTTAGTTGCAGTACATATCAGAAAGGTGCCGGTCAAAGTTTCTTACCTGTCTGTCAGAAACAGTGCAACGGATTTTCCGGTTCTTGCGGAAGCAGTTTCTGAATATAATGGAGAACTTCATGTAAGCATTGGTGCAAGACCGGTGCGGGCAGCCGTTATGGATTTCCCGATTTCAGCAAAAGAAGACATGGATACTCTGGTAGAACAGGTAAAAGACGGTTTTGTTTTTGGAAGCAACCGCAGGGCAGGGGCTGAATACCGCAGACACGTAGCGGGAGTGCTGACAAAAAGAGCCTGTGAAGCGAATGACAGAAAGATAGAAGAATAGACGGAGGATAACATTATGAGAATACATCTGTGGCTGAATGGAAAAGAGATAGAAGATGACATACAGCCGGATATGCCTTTATTAGAATTTGTAAGGTCCAAGGGCTGTTACAGTGTAAAGAGAGGCTGCGAGACATCAAACTGTGGATTGTGTACGGTATGGATGAACCGGAAACCGGTATTATCCTGTTCCGTTCTGGCAGCAAGGGCAGACGGCACAGAAATTACAACATTAGAAGGACTGCAGGAGCGGGCCAGAGCATTCGGCGAATATCTTGCTGATCAGGGGGGCGAGCAGTGTGGATTCTGTAATCCGGGATTTATTATGAATGTCCTTGCAATGGAAGATGAGTTAAAGGATCCGACCGAGGATGAGATAAAAGAATATCTCTCCGGGAATCTTTGCCGCTGCAGCGGATACGAAAGCCAGCTGCGCGCGATAAAAGATTATCTGAACCGAGAGAAGGAGGTCTGTTAGATGAAATATATAAATGCACCGGTCCGAAAAAAAGATGCAATGGCACTTGTAACGGGACAGCCGGTTTATATGGATGATGTTGCACCGGCAGGCTGCCTGATCGTAAAGGTTTTACGAAGCCCATATGCACATGCACTGATCCAGGAGATCCATACTGAAAATGCAAAAAAAATAAAGGGAATCGAATGTGTTCTGACCTATGAAGATGTGCCAAAACGCAGATTTACGATGGCAGGACAGACCTATCCGGAGCCAAGTCCATATGACAGATATATCCTGGAACAGAGAGTCCGTTTTGTTGGGGATGCAGTTGCAATCGTTGCAGGGGAAGATGAAGCAGCGGTTGACCGTGCGATGAAGCTTATCAAGGTAAAATACGAAGTTTTAGAACCGGTACTTGATTATCATACTGCAAAAGATAACCCGATTTTAGTCCACCCGGAAGAAGACTGGAAAGCAAATTGCCCGGTTGGCGCAGATAATAAACGCAACCTGTGTGCAAGCGGCGTGGAAGGTGACGGAGATGTAGAGGCAGTTCTTTCCCAGTGTGATATTGTACTGGAGGGAACGTATCATGTGAAAGCTGCACAGCAGAGCATGATGGAGACATTCCGGACTGCAACGTATCTAGATACATACGGAAGACTGAATATCCTTTCTTCCACACAGATCCCGTTCCATGTAAGAAGAATTCTGGCAAATGCACTTGATATCCCAAAATCAAAAGTGCGTGTTATTAAGCCAAGGATCGGTGGAGGATTTGGAGCAAAACAGACAGTTGTAGCCGAGGTTTATCCTGCCATTGTTACCATGAAGACAGGAAAACCTGCAAAGATTATTTATACAAGAGAAGAATCACTGATCGCGTCGTCTCCAAGACATGAGATGGAGGTGGCAGTGAAGCTTGGAGCAGACCGTGACGGAACGATCCGGGCACTGGATCTGTATACACTTTCCAATACAGGCGCGTTTGGAGAACATGGTCCTACAACAGTCGGACTGAGTGGACACAAGTCAATCCCATTATACCGTACAGAAGCATTCCGCTTCAGCTACGATGTTGTTTATACGAATTATATGTCAGCAGGAGCTTACCGTGGATATGGTGCAACACAGGGAATTTTTGCAGTAGAGTCTATGGTAAACCGCCTTGCAGATCAGCTTGGTATGGATCCGATCGAACTGCGCAATAAGAACATGGTGAGGGAAGGGGATTTTATGCCGGCTTACTATGGCGAAACAGCCAATAGCTGTAAGCTGGATCAGTGTCTTGCAAAGGCGGCTGAGATGATCGACTGGAAGAATAAGCCATTGAGACGTGTGATGCCGGATGGCAAGATCCGTGGACTTGGTACCGCTTTAGCAATGCAGGGCTCATCTATTTCTAATTGCGATGTCGGTTCTGTTACGATCAAGCTTTCTGATGAGGGCTTCTACAATGTGATCGTCGGCTGTACGGATATGGGAACCGGCTGCGATACGATCATTGCGCAGTTTGTTGCAGATACACTGGATACAGACATTGACAATATTGCAGTTTTTGGTGTGGATACAGATACCTCGCCATACGATTCCGGATCCTATGCTTCCAGTACAACATACCTGACCGGAATGGCAGCCGTAAAAGCGGCAGAACTGTTAAAAGAAAGAATCTTAATGCTTGGCGCAAAGGCGTTAAAAACAGATGTTTCTGCTGTGGAATTTGACGGAAAACGTGTTTTTGAAGAAGAAACCGGAAAAGAGATTTCCCTGTTTGATGTTGCAACAGCATCTATGGTTAATAATGAGATCGCATTAGAGGTGACCTACAGCCACAGCTCACCGGTATCACCACCTCCGTTTATGGCAGCTTGTGCAGAAGTAGAGATCGATCCGGAGACAGGAAGCATTGAACTGCTGGATTATACCGCATGCGTAGACTGTGGTACAGTTGTCAATACCAATCTTGCAAGAGTCCAGACAGAAGGTGGATTATTACAGGGAATCGGTATGACTTTGTACGAAGATGTCTGGTATAACGAACGGGGTGTCAATCTGTCTAACTCTCTGATGCAGTATAAGATACCGACAAGACTTGACTTTGATAAGATCCGTGTGGAATTTGAGAGCAGCTATGAACCAACCGGACCATTCGGAGCAAAATCGATCGGAGAGATCGTTATTAATACGCCGGCACCAGCCATTACACAGGCAGTTTATAATGCAACCGGTGTCTGGATCACAGAGTTACCGGTAACACCGGAGAAAATTTTAAAAGGAATGCATGTAATTTGAGAATAAATCTGATCCTTTTGGCAGCCGGATATGCAAGACGCTTTGGTGCGCAGAAGCTTTTAGCACCGGTTGACGGAATGCCAATGTACCTGGTTACCTTACAAAAATTAGAAGAGATAAAAAAGCACCAGGATGACTGCAGGATTTATGTTGTGACAGCAGAACCTGAGGTGGCAGATTATTGCAGGGAGCATCATATCTGCTGCATTAGAAATGAAGGCGAACAGAATACCGGGATTGCATCCTCCATAAAAGCAGCTGTGAAAAAGCTCCTGGAGGAGGATGCAGAAAGAAGGACAGCGGCCTGTGATATGTTCTTTACAGCAGACCAGCCATTTCTTTGCATACAGGATGCAGAACGCTTTTTAAATTGCTATCAGCTTCAGGGGAAAAAGCTTGGCACGATGGAATGTAAGGGGCAATGGAGAAATCCCAATATTTTTGATGCCTCTTTCCGAAAAGAATTATCAGAGCTTCCGGACGACTGCGGAGGAAAATATATTCTGAAGAAGCATCCAAAGGAAGTATATTGCTTTCATACGGAAGAGGAAGAACAGTTTTTTGACATTGATACGAAAGATGATTATGATTCGCTGATACATAAGAATGGGAATGTTTCCGGCAAAAAATCATAAAATAAAGTATGAGAAAGAAAACTGAGAATCAGATCCGCGAAAAAATGGTTCAAAAGCTGGAGCTGCCAAAGGATCTTGTTTTCCAGGCAGCAATCGTTACGATAACAGGAAGAAAAGAAGTATTGATCGAAAATTATAAAGGAATCCTGAACCTTGATGAAACAGCTGTGTTCATTCAGACGACGAATGGAAGATTGTCCGTCAAAGGAGCAGGTTTATCGGTTGAGTACTTTACAAACGAGGAAATGAAAATCAGTGGGCGGATTGATTCCGTCCAATATGAATATTAATGTTCGTTGTATCAATTTTAAAGTTTTTTCGCGGATACGTGCTGGTACATCTGACCGGGTATGCACCGGAACGTTTTTTAAATTTGTGTGGAAATCACGATATTTTGATCTGGAATTTAAAGCCTACGGAAGATGGTTATGATTTCTGCATCAGTGTTGCCGGCTACAGACAGTTAAAACCGATTTTACGAAAGACAAAAACAAGGGCGTGTATCCAAAAAAGATATGGATTACCGTTTCTTTTCTTCCGGTACCGGAAACATAAGATGTTTTTGATCGGGCTGCTCTTATGCGCAGGGCTTCTTTTTTACTGCTCTGGTTTTGTATGGAACATTGAGGTAAAAGGGAATTCCTTTTTATCTGAAGAGACGATTTTGCGTTTTTTGCAGGAGGAACAGGCGGGATTTGGAAGTAGGATCTCTGCAATTGACTGTGAGCAGCTTGAGGAGAAGCTGCGAAGTACTTATACAGATGTGATCTGGACGTCTGTAAAAATCTACGGAACAAAAATGACGGTAGAATTACAGGAAAATCTGTTGCCGGAGGAAAAGCACCAGGGCAGCGAAATCCCATGTGATATCGTGGCGTCAAAGGATGGCGTGGTCACATCGATCCTGACAAGGACCGGCACACCCTCTGTGACGGCTGGCATGGAAGTGAAAAAAGGAGATTTGCTTGTCAGCGGGCTTGTAGAAGTGAAAAATGATGATGGAGAAGTAAAGGAATATTTATATCCTGGCGCAGATGCGGACATTATCGGAGCAGTCCGCTATACTTACCGGGATGAAATAAATATCCGTTATCTGGATAAAATAAAAACTGGCAGGGAAAAAAAGACTTATGGATTTCGATTCCTTGACTATTCCTTAAAAAATCCTTTTTTTAAGGTTGGTTTTCGTACTTATGACTGTCTGGAGGAAGCGCGGCAATTACATTTCTCAGACAATTTTTATCTCCCGGTTTATTTTGTCAGTTATTGCTATGAGGAATATGAAACAGAAGAAAAAATAAGGACAAAAGAAGAGATAGAGAGCATCGCAGACTGCAATTTTGTCCAATATCTTCAAAATTTGGAAGAAAAAGGTATTCAAATTACAGGAAAAGATGTTATGATAGAAAAGATGAATCAAAAATACGTCGTGAGCGGAACCGTGGATGCACAGGAATCCATCGTATCCTATAAGCCGACAGAGATTCTGGAAATAACGAGTGAAAAGAGGCAGCAAGGGAATGAGTCTGACTGAAATATCTTTGAATATACCAACCGAGCATGTGGCAAATGTGTTCGGACAGTTTGATGCATATATAAAGAAAATAGAGCGCACTCTTAATGTGACGGTGGTTGTCCGCGGGGACTCCATGAAGCTGATCGGAAGCGAACGTCAGATTAAGAGTGCTTCTAATGTGTTTATGCAGTTATTAGAGCTTTCCAAAAGAGGAAATGTGATCACGGAACAGAATGTGAATTATGCGCTGTCTTTAGCAGCAGAAGACAAAGAGTCTGCGATCGTTGAGATTGATAAGGAATGTATCTGTCACACGATCAACGGAAAACCGGTAAAGCCTAAGACGATCGGGCAGAAGAATTATGTCGACGCGATCCGCAATAAGATGATCGTATTTGGTATGGGACCCGCCGGAACCGGAAAAACATATCTGGCGATGGCAATGGCGATCACTGCTTTTAAAAATGAAGAAGTCAGCCGTATTATCCTTACAAGACCGGCGATCGAAGCGGGAGAAAAATTAGGATTTCTGCCGGGAGATTTGCAGAGTAAGGTCGATCCTTATTTGCGTCCGTTGTATGATGCACTGTACCAGATCATGGGAGCAGAAAGCTTTCAGAAAAATATGGAAAAAGGACTGATCGAAGTGGCACCGCTTGCCTATATGCGTGGACGTACTTTGGATAACGCATTTATTATTTTGGATGAGGCACAGAATACGACACCTGCGCAGATGAAGATGTTTCTGACCCGTATCGGCTTCGGCTCCAAAGCGGTGATCACAGGGGATGCTACCCAGAAGGATCTTGCGCCGGGGACAGCTTCCGGTCTGGATGTGGCTTTAAAAGTCTTAAAGAAAGTGGATGAGATTGGTATCTGCGAGCTGACAAGCCAGGACGTTGTAAGGCATCCGGTTGTACAGAAAATCGTAAAAGCTTACGAAGATTATGAAAAGAAAAATAAGCCCAGAAACACTGACACAAAACGTAGAAAAAATACACGTTAAGACATGGACGAAAATACGGAGGAAAAGGATATGACACTGAATCTGGAAGAGGAAGTTGCAGTTCCATTTGAATTTGACTATGCATCACTGGCAAAGGAAGTAATCTCTTTTACATTAGACCATGAGGATTTTCCTTATGAATCCGAGGTGAATCTTACACTGACGGATAATGAGGGAATTCATGAGATCAATAAAATGTACCGCCAGATCGACCGGCCGACAGACGTACTCTCATTTCCAATGCTTTCTTATGATGAGGCAGGGGATTTTTCAAAATTAGAAGATGATTATGATGATAATTTTAATCCGGACACAGGTGAAATTATGCTTGGCGATATTGTAATATCCGTAGATAAGGTATTAGAGCAGGCAGAAAGCTATGGACATACACCACGCCGGGAATACGCCTTTTTGATCGTCCACAGTATGCTGCATCTGTTCGGCTATGACCATATGACACCGGAAGAGGCTGCTGTAATGGAAGAAAAACAGAGAAAAATTCTTGATGAGATGGGAATCACAAGATAAGAGATTTTGGGGAATAATATGGGAAATAATAAAAAAAGTAATGCAAATTTTCTGGTGCAGGGCTCAATTCTTGCGATGGCATCGATCATCAGCCGTGTGATCGGTCTGATTTACAGAATCCCGCTGACTGCGATCATTGGGAATAAAGGAAATGATTATTATGGCTGTGCATTTGAAATATATAATATTTTACTGATCATTTCGTCTTACAGTCTGCCGCTTGCTGTTTCGAAGCTTGTATCTGCAGATCTTTCCGTAGGACGTAAAAAGAATGTTTCAAGAATTTTAAAATGTGCCCTGGCATTTGGCGCAACGACTGGAATGATAGCGGCATTGATTTTGTTCTTTGGTGCAGAGTATATTACCGGAACGATCATGAAGACACCGTATAGCATTTTTGCAGTGAAGGTACTTGCACCGGGACTGGTGATCGTAGCTGTGCTAGGTGTTATGCGTGGTTTCTTCCAGGGACTTGGAACCATGATACCAAGTGCTGTTTCACAGGTACTTGAGCAGATTGTCAATGCGATCGTGAGTGTATGGGCGGCTTATGTCTTATTCCGGTATGGAGCAAGAGTGGGTGCGGTACTTGGAAATCCGGAGAATTATGCTGCAGCTTATGGAGCAGAAGGCGGTACGATCGGAACGGTTTCCGGATCCGTTGTAGCCTTGCTGTTTGTCGGTTTTGTACTTATGACATATATGAAATCATTCCGCAAACAGGTGCGGCATGACCACAAAGGAGAGGTAGACAGCTATTCTTATTTATTTAAGATCCTGTTTATCACCATTGTGCCGGTATTGCTCAGTACGACCATTTATAACTGCAATGCGATCTTAGATCAGGCAATCTTTAAAAATATTGCCAATTATCAGGGATACTCAGCAAACGATATCAGTGAATGGAATGGTATTTATACCGGAAAATATAAAACACTGATCAATGTGCCAATCTCGATAGCATCTTCACTGGCAGCATCTTCTGTGCCTGCACTTACCGCTGCGTATGCAAATAGAGATCATGAAAAAATTCAGTCACAGATCAATATTGCGATCCGTTTCATTATGATCGTTGCGTTCCCATGCGCAGTTGGTATGGGAGTTCTCGCAGGACCGATCTTACAGCTGCTGTTTCATGATACGTCAGAACTTGCTGCACAAATGTTACAGCTGGGAGCGATTTCTATTGTCTTCTTTTCCCTGTCCACATTATCAAATGGATTGCTGCAGGGAATCAACCGGATGAAACAGCCGGTAAAAAATGCTGCGATCGCGCTTGCGCTGCATATTGTATTATTAATTGTTCTGATGCTTGCATTCGATATGAAAATTTATGCAGTTGTATATGCAAATGCATTCTTCGGTCTGATCATGTGTGTGCTGAACGCTTATTGTGTAAAAAAATACAGTGGTTATAAACAGGAATACAAAAGAACATTTGTTGTTCCGGGAGTGGCCTCCGTGCTGATGGGCGTTGTTATTTTCCTGAATTACAAATTATGGATGTATATCTTCCGTGTGAATGCACTCGCAACGATCGTGAATATTCTTGTTGGGGCCATTGTATATGCCGCATTGCTTTTCCTGTTAAAGGGACTGACAGAAGAAGAAATCTTAAAACTTCCAAAAGGAAGAACCATCGTGCGTTTCGCGAAGAAAATGCATCTGCTGCGATGACAAAGAAACTTGCACATTGGCAAATAGAAACTATTTTAATGGAATTTGAATAAGAGGATAACAAGGGGCAAATACTTATCATGGGTGATAGAATGAAAAAAATGATAGGTGTTTGTCTCTTATTTGTTTTGATCGCAGCAGGAGCGTTGTGGATCGATCATCAGATTGGAAGAGACCAGAATGAGATCACACAGGATTCTGAAAAGGTGGAAGAGACGGAAGTGAATACAGCGTCTGCAGAACGGGTAATGGTTTCAGAAACTGCAAAATATCAGGCCGCAGATTTGGAAGGAAAGGTTGTGATTCTTTGGACAGGATCAGGGAATGTTTTCTGTGAGACTGCGATTTCATATAAAAAACTTCCAGATGAGATCAAAAAAAAGATGGCGGACGGGCTTTATTTTCAGAATGAAATGGAACTGTATGAATTCCTTGAGAATTATTCTTCCTAGAAAATTTGAATGTTTCAGCCAGATATGCTACAATGTAGTGCGAATATCAGGTTCACAGAACATCTGTGAACCGTAAATGTGATCATGAAAGAATGAATCATTAATAAGATGGAATGAATGAGAGAACAATGAAAACAGAAGAAAAGAAACAGTATGATGTCCTTGTGATCGGTGGTGGTGCAGCCGGTATGATGGCGGCTGTCACTGCTGCGGCAAACGGGGCACATACTGCGGTTATAGAACATAAAGACCGTGTCGGAAAGAAAATCCTTTCTACAGGTAACGGAAAATGCAATTATACGAATGAATTGCAGGGTGTCACTTATTACAGAGGTGAAGACCCTGCATTTGTGTTGCCTGTTATCGAACAGTTCGGGTTTGAAGAAACAGTTGCTTTTTTTAAGGAGCTTGGAATTTATCCAAAGGTCCGAAATGGTTATTATTATCCTGCAAGTGAGCAGGCTGCTTCCGTTCTCGATGTGCTGCGGTTAGAACTTGCTTACCAAAAGGTTGATGTATATACAGAGTGTGAGCTTACACAGCTTTATAAGAAACGGGAGCTTTTTTATGCAGAGACGAAAGAACAGACCTTTTTGGCAGGAACGGTGATTTTTGCAACCGGATTGCTGGCGGCAGAAAAAACCGGAAGTGATGGAAGTGCGATTCCATTTATAAAAGAGTTCGGGCATCGGTTTGCAGAGATTGTCCCTGCACTGGTTGCCTTACAGTGTCAGGAAGGATTTTTTAAGCAGCTGGCAGGAATCCGTACAGAAGCAGGCATCCGGTTAATGATAGATGGAGCCTGTGTTGTGGAAGAAACCGGTGAATTGCAGCTTACAGATTATGGCATTTCCGGAATCCCGGTATTCCAGGTAAGCCGTTTTGCAACAAAGGCACTGAAAAGAAAACAGAAAGTTACAGCATCGATTGATCTTTTCCCTGCGCTTTCAAAAGAAGAGCTATATCATGTTCTTGAAAAGAGATTTGGAGAAAACGCACACGGAAAGACAGCCCAGGAGGCAGTGATCGGTCTGTGGAATAAGAAGCTTGGAGAAGTCTTATTAAAAGAAAGTAATATTTCACTTACTGGATTTGCGGATCGAGTAGAAAGAAAGAAGCTTCATGAGCTGGCAGACAGATGCAAGTGCTTTCATGTGACAGTAACCGGAAGCAAGCCATTCGAACAGGCACAGGTGTGTGCTGGTGGTGTGTATACAAAAGATATTCGTCCGGAAACGATGGAATCACTGTTAGAGCCGGGACTTTATTTCGCCGGTGAGGTTGTTGATATTGATGGAATGTGCGGTGGCTATAATTTACAGTGGGCATGGTCAAGCGGTCATGTGGCAGGAAAGAGTGCAGCACAGGCAGCAGTACAGCTGCATTTACATAAAAAAGAAAAGATAAGGGAAAAGAATGCTAAGGATCAATCAGATAAAAATGCTCCCGGAAGAGGGCGGAGCGCAGTTGGAAGAAAAGATAGAAAAAATTCTGAAAGTAAGAAAAGACCAGATAAAAAAGGTCACTATCGTTAAAAAATCCATAGATGCAAGGAAAAAACCACATTTACAGATGGTATATACGGTAGATGTGGAAGTTGCAGATGAGAAAAAGACGATAAACCGCTGCAAAAATAAAACAGTTTCTGTGGTGAAACCAAAGCGGTATCAGATTCCGGAAACAGGAGAGAAACAGCTTCATAACAGACCAGTGATCATCGGAGCAGGTCCTGCGGGATTATTTGCAGCATATCTTCTCGCGAAGGAAGGATATCAGCCACTACTGTTAGAGCGTGGGAAGAAAGTAGAAGACCGGACAAAGGATGTAGAAACATTCTGGAAAACAGGAAAGCTGGATCCCGGATCGAATGTCCAATTTGGGGAAGGCGGTGCAGGTACCTTTTCGGATGGAAAGTTAAATACACTTGTGAAGGATCCAATTGGAAGAAATCAGTTTGTACTGGAAACTTTTGTAAAATTTGGAGCACCGGAACATATTTTATATGAGAGTAAACCACATATCGGGACAGATGTGCTTGCAGAGGTGATCGCAGCGATGCGTAATGAGATCATACGTCTTGGTGGGGAGGTACGCTTTGAAACCCGTATGACAGGAATTCAGGCAGAAAAAGGAAATCTTTTTGCAATCGCAACAGAAAAAGGGGAAGTGATCGAGACTGAGGTGTGCATTCTTGCACCGGGACACAGTGCGCGTGATACCTTTGAAATGCTTGAAAAAACAGAGCTTCATATGGAGCCAAAGGCGTTTGCAGTAGGTTTCCGTGTGGAACATCCACAGTATTTTATTAATCAGACACAGTATGGAGAAATTTACTGTGACAGACTTGAGGCTGCACCATATAAGGTGACGGCAAATCTTGCAAATGGGCGTGGAGTCTATTCTTTTTGTATGTGCCCTGGCGGTTATGTTGTAAATGCATCCTCAGAGCAGGGAAGATTGGCAGTCAACGGCATGAGCTATTCGGATCGAGGAAGCCAAAATGCGAACAGTGCGATCATTGTATCGATCACACCGGAGGATTATGATGGAACAGATGCACTTGCAGGGGTCCGTTTCCAGAGGGCACTCGAAGAGAGGGCTTATCATCTTGCAGATGGAAAAATCCCACAACAGCTTTTTGGGGATTACTGTGCGAATCGTACCAGCAATAGCTACGGAGAATTTGAATCAGAAACAAAAGGAGAACATCAGTTCGCTAACTTGCGCGGATTGATGTCAGATGATATGGAACAGTCTTTTATGGAGGGGATGCATGCATTTGCAGGACATCTTCCAGGATTTGACAGAACAGATGCGATACTGTCAGGAGTGGAGAGCAGGACGTCATCGCCACTTCGGATAAACCGTGATGAGACATTCCAGTCCAATATAAGGGGACTTTACCCATGCGGGGAAGGTGCCGGATATGCAGGAGGCATCACATCTGCAGCAATGGATGGATTAAAGGTTGCCGAAGCGATCATAAAGAATTATCAACCGGCGCATTGAATCATAGAAAATAAAAGACTTGAATACTGACGGAAGGAAGTTAACGTAAGTGGCAGAATTTACACCAATGATGCAGCAGTATCTGCAGACAAAAGAAGAATATAAGGACTGTATCCTTTTTTACCGGCTGGGAGATTTTTATGAAATGTTTTTTGAGGATGCGATCGAGGTGTCCAAAGAATTAGAACTCACTCTTACCGGAAAAAACTGTGGTATGGAGGAACGCGCGCCGATGTGTGGCATTCCTTACCATGCAGCAGAGGGATATTTAAACAGGCTCGTGGCAAACGGGCATAAAGTGGCAATCTGTGAGCAGGTGGAGGATCCAAAGCTTGCAAAAGGGATCGTCAAAAGAGAAGTGATCCGTGTCGTTACACCGGGAACCAATATGGATGTACAGGCATTGGATGAATCCAGGAATAATTATATTATGTGTGTCGTTTATCTGGAAGACAGATATGGGCTTTCTCTTGCAGACGTCTCAACCGGAGACTATTATCTGACGGAAGTAGATTCAGAGCGGAAGCTTATGGATGAGATTTATAAGTTTTCACCATCGGAGATCGTATGCAATGAAAGCTTCTATATGAGCGGTGTGGATCTGGAAGATATGAGGCATCGTCTCGGCATCACGATTTATTCCCTGGAAGCCTGGTATTTCAGTGATGAAACAGCGGAAACAACATTAAAAAACCATTTTCATGTAAATAGCTTAGAAGGGCTTGGATTAAATGATTATTCTTATGGAACGATCGCAGCAGGCGCATTACTCCGTTATCTGTATGAGACACAGAAAAATAATCTGGATCATATTTCAGCAATCCACCCGTATTCGACCGGAAAATATATGATCATTGACAGCTCAACCAGACGGAATCTGGAATTAGTTGAGACACTTCGGGAAAAGCAAAAAAGAGGATCCTTACTTTGGGTATTAGATAAAACAAAAACGGCAATGGGAGCCAGACTTCTGCGATCTTATGTCGAACAGCCACTGATCGATAAGAAAGAAATCGAAAAAAGGCAGGATGCGATCGCGGAGATCAATAAGCACCTGATCACAAGAGATGAATTGAGAGAATATTTAAATCCAATCTATGATCTGGAACGTCTGATCACGCGTGTGACCTATATGTCTGCAAATCCGAGGGATCTGATCGCATTTAAAAATTCCATACATATGCTTCCACCGATCAAGGCATTATTAGCAGATTTTCATTCAGAGCTTCTTACAGAAATTTCAGACGAAACGGATACATTAGAAGAGCTGTATGAGCTGATCGACCGGTCGATCATGGAAGAACCACCGCTTACTGTGCGTGATGGAGGACTGATCAAGGATGGTTATAATGAGAATATAGACCAGTACCGTCATGCAAAAACAGAAGGGAAAACCTGGCTGGCAGATCTTGAGGCAAGGGAACGTGAAAAAACAGGCATCAAGAATCTGAAAATAAAATATAATAAAGTATTTGGTTATTATCTGGAGGTGACGAACTCCTATAAGGATCTGGTGCCGGATTACTTTACACGAAAGCAGACACTGGCAAATGCAGAGCGATATATTACACCGGAATTAAAAGAATTAGAGGACATGATCCTTGGTGCAGAAGATAAATTAGTAAATCTGGAATATGATCTGTTCTGTGAAGTCCGTGGAAAAATCGCAGAGGAAGTTGTGCGTATCCAGCGTACGGCCAAAGCGATCGCAAAGCTGGATGTTTTTACTTCCCTTGCACTGGTAGCAGATCAGAATCATTATTGCAGACCGAAGATTAATGAGAACGGTGTCATCGACATTAAGGATGGACGCCATCCGGTTGTGGAAAAGATGATCAGCAATGACATGTTTATCGCAAATGATACCTATTTAGATAATGGAAATAACCGTATTTCTATTATAACCGGACCAAACATGGCAGGAAAATCTACTTACATGCGTCAGACAGCCATTATTGTACTGATGGCACAGATCGGAAGCTATGTCCCGGCATCTGCTGCGAAAATCGGGATCGTAGACCGGATTTTTACCCGTGTGGGCGCATCCGATGATCTTGCAAGTGGACAAAGTACTTTTATGGTTGAAATGAATGAAGTGGCAAATATTTTAAGAAATGCCACGAGTAATTCATTGCTTGTTTTAGACGAGATCGGTCGTGGAACAAGTACGTTTGACGGATTAAGTATCGCCTGGGCTGTTGTGGAACACATCAGCAATCCGAAGCTTTTGGGCGCAAAGACTTTATTTGCGACACATTATCATGAGCTGACGGAGCTCGAAGGAAAATTAAACAATGTCAATAATTACTGTATTGCTGTCAAGGAAAAAGGGGATGACATTGTATTTTTGCGTAAGATCGTAAAAGGCGGTGCCGACAAGAGCTATGGTATCCAGGTCGCAAAGCTGGCAGGTGTTCCGGATTCGGTGATCGAGCGTGCCAAGCAGATCGTGGAAGAACTCAGTGCAAATGATATTACGGCAGCAGCCAGAAACATTGCAGTGGAGA
Organism: uncultured Roseburia sp.; assembly: GCA_934358955.1. Taxonomy (GTDB): domain Bacteria; phylum Bacillota; class Clostridia; order Lachnospirales; family Lachnospiraceae; genus Roseburia. Next base: position 46,654 of record CAKRLC010000002.1, read on the forward strand.
CAACGCACAGGAAGAAGAAAGAAAAGCTGGATGAAGTAGATCTTGCCCAGATGTCTTTGTTTGACACAGTGAAAGATGATGATATTATAGAAGAGCTTAAGAATGTTGATATCGGAAATATGACACCGTTAGATGCATTGAATAAGCTGTATGAATTGCAGAATAAGATAAAGAACCGCTGGTAGAAAAGGAGGACTTCACATGCCGGAGATTATGCTGCTGAATCAGGAAACAATAGATAAGATCGCTGCCGGTGAGGTCGTGGAGCGTCCGATGTCTGTGGTAAAGGAGCTGGTTGAAAATGCAATTGATGCAAAGGCAACAGCGATCACAGTGGAGATAAAAGAAGGTGGCATATCCATGATCCGTATTACGGATAATGGCTGCGGAATTGACAGGAAGCAGGTTCCAATTGCGTTTTTAAGGCACTCTACAAGTAAAATCAGAAAGGTAGAGGATCTTTTGGACATCCATTCCCTTGGATTCCGTGGAGAGGCATTATCGAGTATTGCAGCAGTGTCACAGGTGGAATTGATCACAAAGACGTATGAAGAACTGACTGGAACAAGATATGTGATCGAGGGATCGAAAGAGATCGCAAATGAAGAGATCGGCGCTCCGGACGGAACCACTTTTATTGTAAGAAACCTGTTTTATAATGTTCCTGCCAGAAGAAAGTTTTTAAAGACAGCGCAGACGGAAGGCGGCTACATCAATGACCTGATGGAACGGATGGCATTATCGCATCCGAACGTTTCTTTTAAGTTTATAAATAACGGACAGACAAAGCTGCATACGTCCGGGAACGGAAATGAAAAAGATCTGATCTATCATATTTATGGCAGGGATATCACAGCTTCCGTTTTGAAAGTAGAACAGAAAACAGAATTATTTGAAGTACATGGATATATCGGAAAACCGCTTGTTTCACGCGGAAACCGCAATTATGAAAATTATTTTATCAATGGAAGATACATTAAAAGTGCATTGATCGCGAAAGCGGTGGAGGAAGCGTACAAGGGATTTCTGATGCAGCACCAGTACCCATTCTGTGTACTTTATCTGGACATGGATGCAGAGCTTTTGGATGTCAATGTGCATCCGACAAAAATGGAACTTCGGTTCAGCCAGAATGAACAGATTTACCGTGAACTAAATGAAATCATCCGGGGTACACTGACGCATAAGGATTTTATTCCGGAAGTACCTGTGAAGGAAGAAAAAAACGTTGTAAAACCTGAGGCAAAAGCACATGTACCGGAACCTTTCGAAGCACGGAGGCTTAACGATATCCGGAAGGCAGTTGCAAAGGACAGCCCGTATCAGCTGCAATATCCGCAGCATGACCGTCTTTCACAGCCTGTAAAGAAGACAAGCAGTGCAGAAGCTTTTTTTGCAAGAATGAAGCCGGCAGAAAAGAATCCACTGACAGTACAGGAGGAAAATCTGTTTGAAAAGCCGCCTGTTGCAGAAAAAGTAAAGGTACCGGAAGAAACGATTGGAACAGCAGATCCCAAAAAGCCGGAAAAAGAACATACCGTTTATGAGCAGCAGAGCTTAGAACAGCTTGATGCCGGATTTCTGACGAAGGATGCGAGAAAGAAACACAAAGTCATAGGCCAGCTGTTCGATACATATTGGATGGTTGAATACGAAGATAAGCTGTTTATCATCGATCAGCATGCGGCACATGAAAAGGTCCTTTTTGAGAGGACAATGGAAAAGATAAAGCGGCAGCAGTTCTCTTCACAGACGATCAGCCCGCCTGTGATTTTAACACTTGATCACGAAGAAGTGGAGGCATTGCAGCGTTGTGAGGAGGAACTTCGGACATTTGGTTTTGAGGTAGAACCATTTGGCGGAAAGGAATATGCTGTGACAGCGGTTCCTGCTGATTTTACGGAGATTGATATGCGGCAGATGTTTCTGGAACTGCTGGATGGCTTTGTTGGTATGAACGGAAAGCAGACACCGGATGTGATCCTTGAAAAAGTTGCATCCATGTCATGCAAGGCAGCAGTAAAAGGAAATAACAGGATGTCCTACGCAGAGATCGAAGCGTTGATCGATGAACTGCTTGGGTTAGATAATCCTTATAATTGCCCACATGGACGACCAACGATCATTTCCATGACAAAATATGAAATAGAAAAGAAATTTAAGAGAATAGTGTGATATGATGGAAAATTCAGAAAAAAGACCTATGGTAATCCTGACAGGACCGACAGCAGTCGGAAAAACAGCATTGTCCATTGAACTGGCCAAGAAGATCAATGGTGCGATTATCTCGGCGGATTCCATGCAGGTATATAAATATATGGATATCGGTTCGGCGAAGATCCGACCGGAGGAGATGGATGGCGTATGCCATTATATGATTGATGAATTTGAGCCGGAAGAAGAATTTCATGTTGTAAAATTCGTGGAAAAGGCCAAAGAGTATCTGGAGCAGATTTATAGCGAAGGAAAAATCCCGATCATTGTAGGTGGAACCGGATTTTATATTCAGGCTCTTTTATACGATATCGATTTTACAGAGCAGGAATGTGATGAGAAGTACCGGAAAGAATTAGAGCAGCTTGCTGAAGAAAAAGGCGCAGAATATCTGCATGAGATGCTAAGGCAGGTAGATCCGGCATCCGCGGAAGCAATTCATGCCAATAACCGTAAACGTGTCATCCGTGCGTTGGAATTTTATCATTTATCCGGGAAACGGATTTCCGAACACAATGAAACAGAACGGAAAAAAGAATCTCCGTACCAGTTTGCCTATTTTGTCCTGACAGATGACAGGGCGCATCTGTATGAGAGAATCGACAGGCGCGTCGATCTTATGATAGAACAGGGACTGGTTGAGGAAGTAAAAAAATTGAAATCAATGGGATATCATAAAGAGATGGTTTCCATGCAGGGACTTGGTTATAAAGAAATCCTTGCGTATTTAGACGGCGAGATGACATTAGAGGAAGCAGTCTATATTGTAAAAAGAGAAACAAGGCATTTTGCCAAACGGCAGCTGACCTGGTTCCGCAGGGAACGAGATGTGATCTGGTTTGATAAAAAAGCGTATGATTACGATGAGTCCCGTATTTTGAACGATATGACAGATTTACTGAAAACAAAAAATATTATCCGTTCGTTACGAAATTCATAAAAAATATAAATTGGATGATGGAAAATTTAAAATCTCACAGGCTCCATAGCAGAATTTAAACAGAAAGGGAAACAGACAACAATGAATCAGTTTTTAGAGGAACAGTATAAAAATCTTGGAATTTCAAAAGAGGTGTATGAATTTGGTGAAAAGATAGAGGAATCTTTAAAGGAGCGCTTTGCAGAAATTGATGCAAGAGCAGAATTTAACCAGATGAAGGTTATAAAAGCAATGCAGGAAAACCGTGTCAGTGCAGAATGCTTTAATACGAGCTCAGGCTACGGATATAATGATATGGGACGTGACACACTGGAAAAAGTATACGCCTCCTGCTTTAAAGGAGAAGATGCTCTTGTCAGACCACAGATCACATGTGGAACGCATGCGTTAGCGCTGGCACTTATGTCAAACCTGCGTCCGGGAGACGAACTTTTATCCCCGGTTGGAAAGCCATATGATACGTTGGAAGAGGTGATCGGAATCCGTCCATCCAAAGGAAGTCTTGCTGAATACGGAATTTCCTACCGACAGGTTGACCTGCTTGCAGACGGAAGCTTCGATTATGAAAATATCAAAAAAGCGATCAATGAAAAAACAAAGCTTGTTACGATCCAGAGATCCAAAGGATATGCGACAAGACCGACGTTATCTGTTACAAGGATCGGGGAACTGATCTCTTTCATCAAAGAAATCAAACCGGATGTGATCTGTATGGTAGATAACTGCTATGGTGAATTTGTAGAAGAAAAGGAGCCATTAGAGGTTGGCGCAGACATGATCGTCGGTTCCCTGATCAAAAATCCGGGCGGCGGACTGGCACCGATCGGTGGTTATATTGTCGGAAAGAAGGAATGTGTGGAAAATGCAGCGTACCGTCTGACTTCACCTGGACTTGGAAAAGAGGTTGGAGCATCCTTAGGCATTATCCAGTCCTTCTATCAGGGCTTTTTTATGGCACCAACCGTTGTAAGCGGTGCATTAAAGGGAGCAATTTTTGCAGCAAATATTTATGAAAAGCTTGGATTTTCAGTGATTCCAAATGGTACAGAAAGCCGTCATGACATCATTCAGGCAGTCACTTTCCAGAATCCGGATGCCATGATCGCATTTTGCGAAGGGATTCAGGCAGCAGCACCTGTTGACAGCTATGTGACTCCGGAACCATGGGCAATGCCGGGGTATGACAGTGATGTTATTATGGCAGCAGGCGCATTTGTGCAGGGATCTTCCATTGAGCTGAGTGCAGATGGTCCGGTTAAACCACCATATGCAGTGTATTTCCAGGGTGGACTTACCTGGTATCATGCAAAACTTGGAATTTTGATGTCTTTACAAAAACTTAAGGAACGAAATCTTGTTAATACAGAACTGTTATGCTAAAATAATTAGTAGTTTTTTGATGGGCACAATAATAGGTACTTTCCGGGAGAGGGAAAGGAAAATATGTCAGATTCATTACCTACGAAAGACTTGCCGGAGTCAGAACGCCCTTATGAAAAGTTCTGGAGATCCGGTCCCGGTGCATTGAGTGATGCAGAACTTCTTGCCATCATCATTAAATCGGGGAGCAGTAAGATGACAGCAGTAGATGTCGCACGGAATTTTCTGGGGCAGAAAGAACGCAGCCTGATGAACCTGTATGAGTTATCTTTTGATGAGATGAAACAGGTGCGGGGGATCGGCAATGTGATCGCGATGCAGTTAAAGTGTATTGCAGAATTATCGACCAGAATCTCAAACACCAGACACTTTGAAGGTATTAAAATGACGAGTGCCGCAACGGTTGCTACTTACTACATGGAGCAGCTTCGGCATGAGCAGCAGGAGAAACTGATTGTCTGCATGTTTGATAATAAGTGTAAATGGCTTGGAGATGCAGTGGTTTCGATCGGGAGCGTCAATGCTTCTATTGCGCCGCCAAGAGAGATCTTCTTAAAGGCACTTGAGAAAAAGGCAGTCCATATTGTGATGATCCATAATCATCCGAGTGGAAATGCGGTTCCGTCCGGTGCAGATGACACTGCGACAGCAAGAATTGCAGAAGCAGGGAAGCTGCTTGGCATTACACTGTCAGACCATATTATCATCGGGGACTGTTCTTATTACAGTTACCGGGAAGCAGGATATTTAACGGAATAAGATACGAGGAAGAAAAAATGAACAGTAATGTATATGGAATTGATCTTGGAACATGCAATATGAAGATTTATTGCAAGTCCTCCAACAAAATTTTAAACGAGAAAAATACGATCGCGCTGGTAAAGAAAGACCAGATTTACGCATATGGTGACGCAGCCTACGCAATGTATGAAAAAGCACCAGAGACGATTAACGTTACATTTCCGGTGATCAGCGGTGTAATTGCAGACTTTAATAATCTGCAGAATATGCTGCAGCTTTATCTTGAAGAACATATGAAAGGAAAAATCCGTGGAGCAGAATTTATCGTTGCAGTTCCAACGGATATTACAGATGTAGAAAAGAGAGCTTTCTTTGAGATGTTCTATAAGAGCAAATTAAAACCAAAGAGTGTGCTGCTTTGTGAAAAGCCAATTGCAGATGCAGTTGGATTGGGGCTCGATGTCAATGAACCGACCGGAATTATGATCGTAGACATCGGTGCAGACACAACAGAGATCTCTGTGATTTCCCTTGGCGGACTCGTATTAAGTGATCTGCTTCATTTTGGCGGAAACCGCATTGATGAATCGATCGTTACCTATGTAAAACGTAAATACAATCTTGTGATCGGACAAAAGACAGCGCAGTCTTTGAAAGAAGCTCTCGGTTCCGGCATTCCTGGAAATACAGACACCATGGTGATCGTTGGCCGTGATGTTGTGAGCGGACTTCCGATTGAGATGGAGATTGGCGGCGATGTGATCTATGAGGCGATCAAGGACAATCTGAATACAATCTGTAATTCTATTAAGATGATCCTGGAAAAGACACCACCGGAGCTTGCAAAGGATATTATCCATTCCGGAATTTATATCACAGGAGGAAGCTCCAAGATCCATAATCTCGACCAGCTGTTCCGTGAAATCTCAGGTATAGAAATTAATACCTGTGAAGAACCGGAGGAATGTGTGGTGCGTGGTCTTGTGAAGATCGTCAGTGACCAGAAGTATAAGCATCTCGCATTCAGCATGAAAAATAAAATTTTAAGATAAATAAAGTAGAAATTGAGGGATGGCATGAGACGTAAATCAAAATTTACAATTCCTGCAAAATACCTGTTTTTGATAATGTCAGGAGTCTGTATTATCGTTATGCTGCTCAGTTTTACTCTGAACATATCCGGTGGTCCGCTTAATACGGCAGCCGGTTATGTTTTTATCCCAATGCAGGAGGGAATCAACAGAGTTGGAAGCTGGGTAACGGAAAAAGCGGATAACCTGAAAAACCTGAGCGATGTCATGGATGAAAACGAGCAGCTTCGGGCAAAAGTAGATGAATTGACAACTGAGCTGAATACGGTGAAGTTAGAGCAGTATGAGTTGGATAATTTGCGAAATCTGTATGAACTGGATCAGAAATATCCGAGTTATAAAAAGGTTGCTGCAAACGTAATCGGAAAAAACAGCGGAAACTGGTTTACTTCTTTTACGATTGATAAGGGAAGCAAGGATGGGATCGAAGTGGATATGAACGTGATCGCAGGCAGTGGACTTGTCGGGATCGTAACCGATGTTGGTCCAAATTATGCCAAGGTTACAACCATTATTAATGATACAAGCAAAGTCAGTGGAATGGTAACAACAACATCCGATAATCTGATCGTATCCGGAAGCCTTCAGAATATGAATGAGAATATGGTGATCGACTTCAGTGATCTCAATGATAAAAATGACAAGGTTTCTGTGAATGATCCTGTCGTGACCTCAGCAGTATCTTCTAATTATCAGCAGGGAATTCTGATCGGTTATATCAGTTCGATCGAGACAGATTCCAATAATCTTACAAAATCAGGAACGATCACTCCGGCTGTTGATTTCGAACACATCGAAGAAGTTCTTGTGATCTTAAATAAGAAACAGAAAATCAATTAGGACAGGAGGCTTTATATGCGAAGAAAAATAGCTGTCTTTTTGATCATTGTGGTCTGCTATTTGCTGCAGAGTTCTGTTTTCCAGGCAATTTCTTTTGCATCGATCACTCCAAACCTTATGATCGTGATCGTATCTGCATTTGGGTTTATGCGGGGAAAAAAAGAAGGACTTTGGATTGGATTTTTTTGCGGACTGATTTTAGATATTTTTACCGGAAGTGTCATAGGTTTTTATGCGCTGCTTTATATGTTCATTGGATATGTGAATGGGTTTTTCAGAAAACTCTTTTATCCGGAGGATATTAAGCTGCCGATGCTTTTGATCGCAGGAAGTGATGTGGTCTGTAGTCTGATCATTTACTTTTTCATGTTTTTGTTCCGCGGAAAGTTCCAGTTTGGCTACTATCTCTGGAATATTATCCTTCCGGAACTGGTTTACACAATGGTAGTTACCATATTTTTATATTTTATCATTCTGAAAATTAATCAGAAGCTTGAATCAATAGAAAAAAGGAGTGCTGCAAAGTTTGTTTGAGAATATTAAGGAATTTTTCCGGGCAATCACAAAGTCCAGGCTGCTTGTAGCGGGAACGGTTATGGTATGCCTGTTTTCCATATTGTTAGTCCGGATGTTCCAGCTTCAGATATTAAAAGGGGAAGAGTATCAGAACAACTATACATTAAAAATCGTAAAAGAACGTACCTTAAACAGTACGCGTGGACGTATTTTAGACCGGAACGGAGAAGTTCTTGCATACAATGAGCTTGCTTATTCTGTGACGATCGAAGACAGTGGTTCCTATGGTTCCAACGATGAAAAACATGCTTCGCTGAATGCAGAAATTGCAGAGATCGTATCCAACCTGGAAAAAAACGGGGATGCGATCTCAAACAGCTTTAAAATAACAAGAAATATGGATGGCACTTATGAGTATAATGTCTCGGGGACATCTTTGAAGAGATTTCTTGCTGATGTGTTCGGTAAAACATCGTACGCTGATCTGCAATATGACAAAAAGCTTGGATTTAACCAGGCAGAAGCAACGGCAGAACAGGTAATAAAGTATTTAAAAACAGGACGATTCTATGTCAGTGATGAATACTCAGATGAGATGGCATATAAGATCATTGTGGTACGGTACGCAATGTCAGAGAACAGCTTTCAGAAGTATATTTCGACAACGATCGCAACCGATGTGTCAGAGGAGTCTGTTGCTTATATCAGCGAAAATGCTTCACAGCTGCAGGGTGTTGAAGTTGTGGCAGATACCATTCGTAAATATGATGATCCGGAATATTTTGCTTCAATCATCGGTTATACCGGAAAAATATCAACGGAAGAGTATGACAGCCTTTCAAAAGAAAGTGACAATTATACGTTAAATGATGTGGTTGGAAAAGCCGGCATCGAACAGGTCATGGATGAAACATTGCAGGGACAGAAGGGCTATGAAAAGTTATATGTAGATTATCTGGGGAAAGAAGTTAAGGTAATCGAGAGGGAAGAGCCATCTGCAGGAAATGATGTTTATCTTTCCATTGACAAGAATCTTCAGGTTGCAGCGTATGATCTTTTGGAGCAGGAAATTGCAGGAATCGTCTATTCTAATATTGAAAACGGTGGATCTGAGATGAAAATTCCGATCACCGATGTTTATTTTGCACTGTTGAATAACAATGTGATCGATCTGGAGGCATTTGCAAAAGAGGATGCTACTGAAAATGAAAAAGGGGTATATCAGATTTTTGCTTCCAGACAGAATGCAGTGATCGGAAGCATAGAAGCAGAAATGCGTGGAGCAAGTGCAACGGCATTTGGAACTTTGAATGATGAGAATCAGGATTACGTAACGTATATTATCAATATGCTGAAAGAGAAAAAGATCCTTTTAAATAAGTTGATCGATAAATCGGACAGCACATACCAGGCATGGCAGAGTGGTACGATCAGCATGCAGGAATATCTTGAGTATGCAATTTCTCAGAACTGGATTGATATCACACAGTTTACAATTGATGAAAAGTACGCGGATTCGACAGAAATTTACGATGCATTGTGTGATTATATTATGGATGAGATCTCCACAGACAGAGAATTTTCCAAACTCATTTATAAGTATCTGGTGAACAGTGGGGCAATCAGTGGCAAGCAGCTTTGTCTGATCCTGTATGATCAGGGTGTGCTTTCTTATGATGCAGAAGAGATTGCGTCTCTTCAGTCCGGCGCAGTTGGTGCAGTTGGTTTTCTGAAAGAAAAGATCAAGAATCTTGAAATCACACCTGCACAGCTGGCATTGGATCCATGTTCCGGTTCCTGTGTTATTACAGACACAAAAACAGGCGAATTGCTGGCCATGGTCAGCTATCCGGGATACGATAATAACCGGCTTGCAAATACGGTTGATGCAGAATATTATGCAAAGCTGAATACGGACCTGTCCAAACCGCTTTATAATTTTGCGACACAGGAAAAGACAGCACCGGGTTCTACTTTTAAAATGGTTTCTTCTGTTGCCGGACTTGCTACAGGAGTGATCACAGCAAATACGCAGATTATGGATAATGGTATTTATGAAAATATCAGCAACCATCCAAGATGCTGGGCATTAAATCATGGATACACACATGGACTGATCAATGTGTCAGAGGCACTGAGAGACTCCTGCAACTACTTTTTCTATGAGGTTGGTTACCGTCTTAGTACAAATAATTATACCAGCAGCTATGATGACCCGACGGGTATCGCAAAGATCCAGGAATATGCAGGACTTCTTGGGCTGAACGAAACAACCGGTGTAGAGATTGAGGAAAATGCGCCACAGATCGCCGATCAGTATCCGGTCATGGCCGCAATCGGACAGAGTAATAACAACTATGCAACAGTGCAGCTGGGCAGATATGTGACGGCAATTGCAAATGGTGGAACAGTATATAAATATACACTGCTCAACCGTGTATGTGATTCGGATGGCAAAGTACTCGAAACATATGAGCCGGAGATAAGAAATCAGGTTGATGTGTTAGACAGCAGTCAGTGGGATGCTATTCACTACGGAATGCGAATGGTAGTTGAGAATCTTTCCAACTTTGATGATTTCCCTATTGAGGTTGCAGGAAAAACGGGTACTGCACAGCAGAGCCCGAATCGACCAAACCATGCGTTATTTGTGGGGTATGCACCGTATAATGATCCGGAGATTTCTATTGCAACCCGTATTGCATTCGGATATACATCCCATAATGCAGCTGAATACGCCAAGAATGTGTTTGCGTATTACTTTGGCACGGAAAGTACAGATGAACTGCTGAATGGACAGGCAGCAAATGTTGGAGATTCATCAAACAGCTTCAATGATTAATCATAAGGAGGTCTCACTTTCATGGGTGAAGTGATCACTTTCACTTCAGGAAAAGGCGGCGTTGGAAAAACAACTACAACGGCCAACGTCGGGGCAGGACTTTCACTATTTGAGAAAAAAATAATCCTGATCGACACCGATATCGGACTTCGTAATCTGGATGTGGTTATGGGATTAGAAAATCGGATTGTATACAATCTGGTTGATGTACTTACAGGAAAATGCAGAATAAAACAGGCAGTGATACGGGATAAAAAATACCCGAATCTGTCTGTGATCCCATCAGCGTGTGTACGTGAACGGGACAGACTTTCCGGTGCTGCGATGAGGCATCTTTTAGAGGAACTAAAGGAGAGCTATGATTATATTCTGATCGACAGTCCGGCAGGAATTGACAGTGGCTTTGACCTTGCCGTATGTGGCGCTGACCGTATCGTTGTTGTAACAACCCCACAAGTGGCGTCTGTTCATGACGCAGATTGTGTTTTAAGGTTACTGAAAAGACGTAACGGTGTACAACCGGAAATTCTGATCAATTCATTTCGGAAACAGATGGCAAAAGACGGAAATATGTTGCAGATTTCAGATATTTGTGAATTGCTGAATGCGAAGTTACTTGGTGTTGTACCAGAGGATGATACGATCATCGTTGCACAGAACCATGGTGAAAGCATGATGGGACACCGGTCGGTTTCACAAGACTGCTATAGAAATATATGCAGGCGGATCCTGGGGGAAGAAATTCCGATTTCTGATTATTTTAAAGAAAACGGTTATTTCCGGAGGCTCTTCTGGAAAAGAAATGAGGCAAAAACGCCGTCTGGTAAAGCTCCGCAAAAAGTTATCCATCTGTAGCAGAAATGGAGGAAGCTATGAAGAATCATTCTGTCACTGCTGCAAAAGAACGTCTGAAATATATGATACGTTATGAAAACAATATTTTAGACGAAGATACAACAAATGGGATCCGGTGTGAGATTGAAAAAATTATCCGTAAATACATTGACGTGGAACCAGAAAACATAGAGATAAAAGTTATTTTAAAAGATTACAAAAAGAGAGAATCAGAATGTTTAAACAATACAAACTGAAAAATTATAAGTTCATACTTGTTATTTATGTTGTTACATTGACGGTCATTGGGATACTGCTGATTGGAAGTGCGAAGCCAGTTCTGCAGAGCAAACAGATTATCGGAATGGTTTTAGGACTTACAGTGATGCTTGTAGTATCCCTGATCGATTATAATTTTATATTGCGGTTTCCCTGGTTGATTTATTTTTTTATGGTTGGGATATTACTTCTTGTTATGGTTGCAGGAAAAGATGCCGGTGGAGCACAGCGCTGGTTTAAGATCGGTAGTTTCCAGTTTCAGCCGTCTGAGCTTGCAAAGATTCTTACAATTCTGTTTTTTGCTTATTTTTTTATGAAACAGGAGGAAAAAATAAATACGCCGAAAATCTTGTTAGAAGCTTTTATCCTGGCAGGAATCCCATTGGGGCTGATTTTAAAGCAGCCGGATCTTTCTACAACGATTGTTACAGCATCAATTTTTATCTCACTCTTGTTTGTTGCAGGATTAAGTTATAAAATAGTAGTAGGTGTGCTGGCAGTCAGCATTCCATCAGCGGTGGTATTATTCACACTTCTGATACAGGACAAGATCCCATTTATCCGAGCTTATCAGCTTACACGAATTATGGCGTGGCTATATCCGGATGATTATCCGGCAGATGCCTATCAGCAGCAAAATGCGATCATGGCGATCGGATCTGGCCAGCTGTGGGGAAAAGGTCTGAATAATACAGACGCAACATCTGTAAAGAATGGTAATTTTATTCCTGAGCCGCAGACAGATTTTATTTTTGCTGTTGCAGGAGAGGAACTCGGATTTATCGGAACAGCTGTTATCATAATTTTATTGCTTTTCATTACGATTGAGTGTATATTAATTGCTAGAAAGGCCAAAGACACAGCGGGAAAAATGATCTGCTGCGGATTTGCGGCGTTAGTTGGATTCCAGAGCCTCGTAAATATCAGTGTGGCAAGTGGTCTGCTGCCAAATACAGGTATTCCACTTCCATTTGTAAGCTATGGACTGACATCCCTGCTGTCTTTATATATCGGAGTCGGGCTTGTACTAAATGTCGGGCTTCAGCAAAAAAAATATTAAACAGGAGGTAATCGCATAATGAATATAGGACTTATTGCGCATGACTCAAAAAAGAAATTAATGCAGAATTTCTGTATTGCATATAGAGGGATTTTGAGTAAAAATGACCTTTATGCAACAGGAACAACAGGAAGACTTATCGAAGAGGTGACGAACCTGAATGTTCACAAATATCTGGCAGGTCATTTGGGTGGTTCCCAGCAGCTTGGAGCACAGATCGAACATAATGAGATCGATCTTGTGATCTTTTTACGGGATCCTCTTACACCAAAGTCACATGAGCCGGACGTTAACAATGTTGTAAAATTATGTGATACACATAATATTCCATTGGCAACAAACCTTGCCACAGCAGAACTTTTGATTCGAGCATTAGACAGAGGAGATTTAGAGTGGCGTGAAATGTACAAATAAAAACGAAAAACGACAGATTGTGCACACATCTTATTGTCGTAAATTAAGACTGCTATGTCTTGCTGGCGTAGCAGCTGTTTTTGTATCCGGATGTGGGCAGACAACCGTCAGTTATGACAATCCTTATGATATTTATGCGACGACTGCAGCTTTTGGAATTTCAAAGAATGATAATGGCTCTGACCAAAGTTATTTTTCAGAAAATCTGTGCGTGGCGGATGACTATAGTCTTGGCGTAGAATCGACGCATTCCCAGGTAGCGGAAGGGGCAGGTGTCTTTAACCTTGCAACGAATACGGTGACTTATGCACAAAATATATATGAAAAGCTTTACCCGGCAAGTACAACCAAGATTTTGACGGCATACATAGCCTTAAAATATGGAAATCTGGAAGATCAGGTAACGGTCAGTGACTATGCTGCAAAGCAGGCATCTGATTCGTCTGTCTGCGGATTAAGAGCCGGTGACACCATTATGTTAAAGGATCTTATTTACGGAATGATGATAAAGAGCGGAAATGACGCCGCAATTGCTATCGCAGAGCACATTTCCGGAAGTGTTGAGGAATTCGCAAATCTGATGAATCAGGAGGCACATGCTATGGGTGCTACCAGATCTCATTTTGTGAATCCAAACGGATTGCCGGATGAAGATCATTACACTTCCGTTTATGATTTATATCTGATTTTCCAAAATGCGATTAAGGATGAGCGCTTTACAGAAATTATCAGTACGAAGCAATATGATGTGGTTTATACGGATGCAAATGGAAACAGCGTTTCCAAAAGCTGGGAGAATACAAACCAGTATCTTGCAGGAAAAGCAACTGCGCCGGAAGGAGTGGCAGTGATCGGTGGAAAAACCGGAACAACTGGGGCGGCAGGATACTGTCTGGTATTATATTCTCAAAATACTGCCGGACAACCGATTGTGTCTATTGTATTAAAGGCTGACTGCAAATCTAATTTGTATTTATTAATGAATGAAATGCTTGGTGGTTTTGCAAATTAATAGTTGTATTTTATGTGCATATATACTATAATTAATTCATAAAACCTACTGTTTTTATTCAAATTACATAAAGCAGGGAATACAAGGAGGAAATGGCAATGATAGAAATTATATCCGGTGTAAAAGGAAAAGGAAAAACAAAAGAATTACTGGCAAAGGTAAATAGTTCAGTGGAAAGCGCTTCCGGTAATATTGTATATCTTGACAAAAGTCAGAAGCATATGTATGAGCTGAACAATAAAGTCCGCCTCATCAATGTGATGGATTATCCAGTTGATAATTGTGATCAGTTTTTAGGATTCTTATGTGGAATCGTATCCCAGGATCACGATCTCGAAGAAATGTATCTGGATAGCTTCCTTACAATTGCATCAGTCGAGACTGATGAAGAAATTCAGCATGTAATTGAAAAATTAGATATTATCAGTGAAAAATATAATGTAAAATTTGTTTTAAGTGTTTCAAGAGATGAATCAGAATTGCCAGAATGTGCAAAAGCAAAAATAGTCATTTCCTTGTAAGAATATAAAAAGGCTGCGTTCGCGCAGCCTTTTTTATTGCATAGATTTGGGCGTCAAAGAGTCTGCATTTAATTTTATGCTGGTAGATTGCACAAAAAAATATTCCAAGTTTCATTGTGCAAAACATTCCGATAAGCCTCTGAAAGCGTGAATCATGTTCAGCAGAGGCTTCCATGATTCATGAGTCTTATCTCCATTGCACAAAGAGAAACTTTCCATATTTCTTTTGTGCAATTTGCCAATAAAGGTTATGAAGCAGACCTTTTGACATCCGGATCTACATAGGATAAGAATCATCTTACAGATCTCCGCTGCTGATCCGCCCATAAAAGCTGATCGTATAAAGTCCGCTAATACCGACAAGTGCGTAAATAATGCGGGAGAGCCAGGACATGCTTCCGAAAAGAAATGCTACAAGGTCAAACCGGAAAAAGCCGATCAGTCCCCAATTAACAGCACCCACAATTACGAGCGTAAGCAGTATATAATCTAACCAGTTCGTTTTCATTTTTCTGTTACTCCTTTTTTTAGTTCTATATTCTTGTTTATATAAAGAAAGTATTTCCGTTCTTTCTTTTTTTATTCCTGTTCCGGTTGTTTTCTATCAATGAAAATGATAAAATAAAATGTAAATGTGAAAACGAAGAGCAAGGCAGGCATAATATAAATTGAAAAAAAGCAAAAATGTTGTACGATACAGAAAACCATGGAATATGAATATTGGCATTATTATATTTGTGATTATTTTTATCTACCTCATTTTCAATGTGTTCAGTTACCTGACAGAAGTCCATATTTCTCCTTATGAGGTAGAACAGGGAACAATCGCTGTGAATAATGTATACAATGGACTGATTTTAAGAAATGAGAAAGTAATAACATCTCCTTACAGTGGTTCCCTGAACTATTATGTAAAAGAAGGATCCAAAGTTTCTTATGGGGATTTTTTATATTCGGTCGATGAAAATGGAGATGTCGCAAAAATGATCAATGAAGCGAATCAGGATGGAAGCAGCATTGATGATGAAAATCTGTCAGAAATTGAAAAATCTATCAGTGATTTTTTGTATTCTTATCATTCACAAAATTTCTATCAGACCTATAGCTTTAAGGACAGTGTCAATGCTTCTTTAAATGAGGCGCTCAGTGTCAATGCACTGAACCAGATATCTGAATATGCATCCGCTGCAGAAGGCAATAATACATTTCACAGAGTCTATGCGGACGAGCCGGGGATTATCGTTTATTATACGGATGGACTTGAAAATGTCACAACGGATAGCTTTACTGCGAGCATGTTTGATGAAGCCAGTTATGCAAAGACAAGCCTGAAGACCAAAACGTCGGTGAACGCCGGTGAAAATGTCTATAAGCTGATCGACAGTGAGTACTGGAATATTGTTGTGCCGATCAGTGATGATCTTGCGCAGGATCTTGCAGATGATGATACGATCAAAATCCGTTTCCTGAAAGATGAAAAGGACACGTATGCAACATACACGATTACAGAGAAAGATGGCAGGCAATATCTGATATTATCTTTGAAAAGTGCAATGGTTCGTTATGCTGCAGACCGGTATGTTGAGATCGAACTGTTGCGGTCAGAGGAAACCGGGCTTAAGATACCAAATTCTGCAATTACAGAAAAAGAATTTTTTACGATTCCAAAAGATTATCTTGCAAAAGGTGATGATTCAGATTCAGATGGATTCCTGGTAGAAAGAATCGATAAGGACGGAAACAGTACAATTGAATTTGTAAACGCAACGATTTATTATGAAACAGAGGACAGCTATTATATAGACAGCGAAAATATATCTGCTGACGATGTTCTGGTGAAACAGAATACCAGTGAGACATATAAAGCTGGATCGGGTACGGCAACGTTGCAGGGTGTGTATAATATTAACAAAGGATATGCTGTTTTTAAGCAGATCGATATTCTTTACCAGAATGAAGAGTATACAATTGTTAAAACAGGAACAAAGTATGGAATTATGCTATTTGACCATATTGCTTTAGATGGCAGTAAGATCAATGAAAATCAGCTTATAAAATAAATCAGACGGATAAAGGAAAGGAAGAAGATACAAATGTTAAAAGAAAATTTAAATCAGGTTGAAAGAAAAATAGAGGAGGCATGCAAAAGAGCAGGCAGAGACCGGAACGAAGTAACACTGATCGCAGTAAGTAAAACAAAGCCAGTTGAAATGCTTCAGGAGGTTTACGATGAGAATGTCAGGGATTTTGGCGAAAACAAGGTTCAGGAGCTTTGTGATAAGATTGAAGTAATGCCGCAGGATATCAGATGGCATATGATCGGACACTTACAGCGCAACAAAGTAAAATACATTGTTGGAAAAGTAGAACTGATCCATTCCGTAGATTCTTATCGCCTTGCGGAAGAAATCAATATTCAGGCAAAAAAGAAAAATATCATTGTCCCGATTCTTGTAGAGGTTAATATCGCACATGAAGAATCAAAATTTGGCATTTCAGAGGATGATGCGATCCAGCTTGTAAAAGAGATTGCAGAATTGGAAAATGTCCGGATCATGGGACTTATGACCATTGCTCCATATGTGGAAAATCCAGAGGATAACCGCATGTATTTCCGTAAAATAAAAGAATTATCTGTTGACATAAGAAATAAAAACATAGATAATGTATCTATGAGTGTCTTGTCTATGGGAATGACAGGTGACTATGAGGTAGCAATTGAAGAAGGTGCTACCATGGTCCGCGTTGGAACGGGTATTTTTGGAGAAAGAAATTATAACAAATAGGAGCAGATAAGATGAGTTTTCTTGATAAATTTTTAAATATTATGCGATTGAATCCGGATGATGACGATGATTTCTATAATGAAGATTATTATGATGATGACGAGGCAGAAGAGGTAAGACCGAAGCCTTCCTTCAAAAAGCGTGAAAAAGAAGCTGAGTTTGCAGATGATTATAAAGACAAGCCGGCGGTAAGACCTGCCCAGAAGGTTACACCGATCCGTCCATCCAAGAAACAGCAGAACGTGTCCGGTATGGAAGTGTGTGTGATCAAGCCAACATCTGTTGAAGATGCAAGAGAGATTACAGAGACATTATTAAATAACCGTACAGTTGTATTAAATGTAGAAGGACTCGATGTAGAGATCGCACAGCGTATTATTGATTTTACATCAGGATCCTGTTTTGCGATCAGCGGAAATCTTCAGAAGGTTTCTAATTACATTTTTATTATCACACCGGCATCTGTTGACATTTCCGGAGATTTTTTAAACATTGTAGATTCATTTGACACAAAAGGATTATAAAACAGAAGCCTATGAACGAGCAGGAACTTTGTAAAAAAAGACTTATTGATTTATCAAAACAGGCAAACCGCAAAGGGATTGTCGTATTCAGTGATTTCCTGAATTTAAATGAATTAAATATTTATCATCAAAATGAGAAGTTCTATGAATGCCGAACAGAAACTTTTGGTGGAATCGAATTTGCAGAGCGTCAGATAGTTGCCTTTATACCTGATGCTCTTTATTATGAGTGGCAGTATCCGATTTCTGCATTAGAAATAAAACCTTCTTATCCAAAATTTGCTGAAAAATTAGGACACCGTGATATTCTTGGAGCACTGATGAATATGGGGATTGATCGCAGCAAAGTGGGCGATATCATTTTAAGTGAAGACAGATATTTTATGATCTGTGAAGACACGATGGCTCAGTATTTTATTGATCATCTGGATAAAATCCGTCATACAGTAGTCAGACTTGAAGAAATAACAGCCGAGGAACTGGTATCCGAACAACACTTTGAAGAAAAAGAAGGGATCATTACTTCAAACAGGCTGGATAGTCTGATCGCCTGTGTATATAAGTTTTCCAGAAGCCAGGCATTGGAATATCTGAAAAATGAAAAGGTCTTTGTCAATGGGCAATGTATCCAGAACCCTTCTTACCATTGCAAAGAGAATGAAATCGTTTCGGTAAGGGGAAGCGGACGTTTTGTTTTTGAAAAAGAGTATGGCGAGACGAATAAAGGACGCTTAAAGATACGGTATAAACTGTACGGGTAATCTGGTTTCTTATACAGTAAGGCAGGATAATTGCTTTACTTACCTGAACAGGCAGTAGCATAACGCACAGACATAAAAAACATCAGAAAGGTTGGAATTGATGAATGGCAAAAAATTTACCGGTAAAATTGGATGGAAAAGTAATTTATGAGATAAAGCTTACAGATTCCTTTCAGGGACTGTGTGGATCCCTGCAGGAACTTGGTTATACCGCAGATCAGAAAATCTGCATCGTAACAGATTCCAATGTAGAGAAGCTGTATGGAAATACAGTGAAAGAAGAGCTTGCAATATATTATCCAAATGTATTTTTGCATGTATTCCAGGCAGGGGAGGAAAGTAAAAATACAGATACTGTGAATAGAGTTTATGAATTTCTGATCCAAAATCATTTTGACCGCCATGATCTGCTGGTTGCGCTTGGCGGAGGTGTTGTCGGGGATCTTACCGGATTTACTGCGGCTACTTATCTTAGGGGAATCGATTTTGTTCAGGTGCCAACTTCACTATTATCCCAGGTAGACAGCAGTATTGGGGGCAAGACAGGTGTTGATTTCATGCAATACAAAAATATGGTAGGCGCGTTTTACCAGCCTAAGTTAGTTTATATGAATCTTAGTGTATTGCACACACTTCCAAAAGAACAGCTCGTCTCTGGTTTTGGAGAAATCTTGAAGCATGGTCTCATTAAGAATCATGATTATTTTTATTGGATGAATACGCATTATCAAGAGATCCTGGATCTGGACTATGAGATTTTAGAAGAAATGATCTATGAAAGCTGCGTTATAAAAAGAGATGTGGTAGAACGTGATCCAAAAGAAAAAGGAGAACGTGCATTGCTGAATTTTGGACATACGATTGGGCATGCCGTCGAGAAACTGTCAAATTTTGGCCTATCCCATGGTGTCTGTGTGGGTCTTGGAACTGTTGCTGCAACATATCTGTCCTTCCTTCATGGGAATATATCGGAATCAGACTTGCAATATATCGAGGAAACGTTGCAGCACTTTGGTTTAAAGATACGCGTATCAGGCTATGATGCAACAGAAGTCTTAAAGACAACAAAGCTGGACAAAAAAATGGTAGGAAGTAAGATAAAATTCATTCTTTTGCAAAACGTTGGAAATGCCTATATTGATACTGGGTTATCAGATGAAGATATTTTAAAAGGCATTCAGTATATAATGTCTGAAAATGTTTGAAGTACAGGCGAAAAGAGGAACGGACATGGAAAAACAAATTAATATGAAAAAAAAGGGAATAATTGGAGCAGTGGCAACGATTTTACTTGTTTTGGCCGATCAGTTTACGAAGCTGCTTGCATTAGAAAACCTGAAGGATCATGATGCATTCGTAATATGGAAAGGCGTTTTTGAACTGAGATATCTGGAGAACAGAGGTGCTGCCTTTGGAATCATGCAGGGGAAAAAAGCGTTTTTTGTTATTTTTACTGTGATCGTATTAGCAGCGCTTGCATACGTTTATATTAAGAGAATTCCACAGGAACCAAAATTCCGTTATATGGACATCATCTGTATCCTGTTTTTTTCTGGGGCAATCGGCAATTTCATTGATCGTGTTATAAGAAATTATGTTGTTGATTTTTTCTATTTCAGACTGATCAATTTTCCGATTTTTAATGTAGCAGATATTTATGTGACAGTTGCAGCATTTGCAATGATTTTGCTTGGCATTTTTTATTACAAAGAAGAGGATTATAACAAGATTTTTCCTGGGAAAAAGTAAGCAAGTAGTAACTTCTTTTGTGCAATCTGCCAGCATAAACGTATATGCAGGCTTTTTGACACCCGAATCTTATAAAAAAATATATACAGGTATGAATTATGCAAAAAGAAACATTTGAAGTAGAATTTAATTCTGAGGGCGAGAGACTGGATAAGTATGTAAGTATACTTTTTCCGGATCAATCGCGCTCTTTTTTTCAGAAGCTGATCAAAGAGGGTCATGTTTTTGTAAATGATAAAATAGAAAAAGCAAATTACCGGTTAAAAGCAGATGACTTTGTTACGGTAGAAATTCCTGACGCAGTGGAAACACAGATTCTGCCGGAAAATATTCCATTGGATATTTTATATGAGGATGATGATCTGCTGGTCGTAAATAAACCGAAGGGAATGGTCGTACATCCGTCAGCAGGACATTATACGGGCACGCTTGTCAATGCGATCATGTATCACTGTAAAGATAGCTTATCGGGAATTAATGGAGAAATACGACCGGGAATCGTACACAGGATCGATATGGATACAACAGGTTCTTTGATCGTATGTAAAAATGATGAGAGCCATATTCTCATCGCAGAGCAGATCAAAGAGCACAGTGTAAACAGGAGATACCGGGGCATTGTTTATGGTGTTGTGAAAGAAGATGAGGGCACGATCCATGCACCGATCGGCCGTCATCCGACAGAGCGTAAAAAGATGGCAATCAATGAAAAGAATGGAAAAGATGCGATCACACATTATAAGGTATTAGAGCGTTTTGAACGGTACACTTATATGGAATTTAAGCTTGAAACCGGACGTACCCACCAGATAAGGGTTCATATGGCAAGCATTGGACATCCGTTGCTTGGAGATACCTTATATTCCAGCGGAAAAAGTCCTTATAAACTGCAAGGGCAGACGCTGCATGCAATGACCATTGGTTTTGTTCATCCAAAAACCGGTGAATATATGGAAATAAATGCTCCATTGCCAGAATATTTTGAGAAAATATTGCGAGATTTACGATAATTTCAAAAAATTCTTTTCATTTTTATCAAAATAAGGTATAATAGGAGTGATCAATAGATATTTATACATAATGATCTATTGCAAGGCTAAAAATATTAAGGTAAAGGTGGGATTCGTTATGGGTAATAAAATATATACGATTGGTAGAGAATTTGGCAGCGGCGGAAAAGAAGTTGGCAGAAAACTGGCAGAAAGACTTGGTGTAAAGCTGTACGATAAGGAATTATTACAGCAGGCAGCAAAGGACAGTGGTTTTTGTGAAGAAATCTTTGAAAATCATGATGAAAAACCAACAAACAGCTTTTTGTATTCCCTTGTTATGGATACATATTCTGTAAGTGGTTATTCAGCAACACCGTTTCTTGATATGCCTTTGAACCACAAGGTTTTTTTAGCACAGTTTGAGACTATTAAAAAACTCGCAGAGACAGAATCCTGTGTTATCGTAGGACGTTGCGCAGATTATGCATTATCAGATAATCCTGATTGTATTAATGTATTTATCCATGCAGATTTAGATAATCGTATTAAAAATGTCAGCAAGAACCTGAATATTACAGAAAATAAAGCCCGTGACATTATTAATAAGACCGATAAACAACGTGCAAGCTATTATAATTACTACACCAGTAAGAAATGGGGAGACGCACGGAGCTATAATCTGTCACTTGATGCAGGAAAGCTTGGAACCGATAATTGTGTAGAGATGATCTTAAAGTTCCGCGAACTGTATGATGCTATGAAGAAATAATGACGCAAGATTATTTCAGGATAAGTTGTGTAAGATAATAACTTAATAAAAAAAGAACTTTTGCAATGGATTGGTTGATGTTAGTCCTAATGCAAAAGTTCTTTTTTTGTTTAAATTTTGCCAAAGCAGAAAAAACTTGCAAACGCAAATGAAGCAAGCTATAATCTGATTATGGCGTTAGGCAAACTATTCGCTAAACTTGTGTTTTGCGAATAGTTTTAAAAGCACAAATACTGCCATTTCAATATACATTCTTTTATTTTTTTATCATTCCATCCATGAATAAAGAATAAAAGGCGCATGTAGACATTTAGCATATTTCTGCTGAATCAAGAAGAATTGTAAATGGACCATCATTTAACAATGATATTTTCATATCGGCTCCGAAGATTCCCTGCTGGACATTGGAAACGCTTTGTTTGCACTGGCTGATAATATATTCATAGAGTTCGTTTGCAAGCGTTGGATTGCCGGCATTGGTAAATGACGGGCGGTTTCCTTTCCTGCAGTCTGCATATAATGTAAATTGTGAAATCAGTAATAATGATCCATTGGTATCATGCAAAGAAAGATTCGTTTTTCCGTTTTCATCTTCAAAAATGCGTAAACCAAGTAATTTTTTGATCATTTTATCTGCAATTTGTTCCGTATCATCATTTGAAATTCCAATAAATACAAGAAAACCATTTTCAATACTTCCAGTTACATTTCCATCAACTGTACAGGATGCGTTTGTTACACGCTGAACTATAAATCTCATAAAGACATCTCCTTTTTTTGTTGTCTTTTCCATTATAATTGATATATAATAAAAAATACAGGTTAATTTATATCAATTTTGGAAAGGAATGTTGATTGAATGCAGTTACAAAGACTTCTGAGTTATACAAGAAAAGCTGTTGATGATTATCATATGATTGAGGATGGAGATAAAATTGCCATAGGTGTTTCCGGGGGAAAGGACTCTCTCACTCTTCTATATGCATTGGTTAAGCTTCAGCATTTTTATCCCAAAAAGTTTTCTGTTATAGCAATTTCTGTTGATCTTGGCTATGAGGATTTTGACCTGACACCGGTGAAGGAACTTTGCAGCCAATTGCAGGTAGAGTATCATATTGTAAAAACACAGATCAGGGAGATTATTTTCAGTGATTCAAATAAGGGCTCACCCTGCTCTCTTTGTGCAAAGATGCGAAAGGGAGCTCTTAATGAGGCTGTAAAGGAGCTCGGATGCAACAAAGTGGCTTATGCTCATCATATGGATGATGTCATAGAAACAATGTTTCTTTCTTTGATTTATGAGGGCAGATTTTATACATTTTCG
Source organism: uncultured Roseburia sp. (assembly GCA_934358955.1). GTDB lineage: Bacteria > Bacillota > Clostridia > Lachnospirales > Lachnospiraceae > Roseburia. Next base: position 70,243 of record CAKRLC010000002.1, read on the forward strand.
CCGGTTACATTCCTGGATAAAGCTGAATTAACAGTGATTCGTCCTATGATTTATGTTTCTGAAGCTGAAGTGAAAGGATTCAAGAATAAATATCAGCTTCCTATAGTGAAGAATCCATGTCCTGTAGATGGGTTTTCTAAACGCCAATATGTAAAAGACCTTATCCGCCAGATCCAATTAGATAATCCTGGAGCAAAGAAACGTATGTTTACTGCGATTGTTGAAGGAAACATTTCAGGATGGACATTAAAAGATTTAGAAAAGTTTACAGAGGAGCCTAACAGATAATGAAGGAAAAAGCTTATTATGAAAAAGTAAATATAAAAAATGAAACATTGCTCCGAAATTTGCTGGAAAACATGCCGCCCTATTGCAAGCAGTTTTTTATGGGAATAGAGCCCACTACTTCTTCCAGGACGAGGATCGCATATGCTTACGATCTGAATTGCTTTTTTGATTATTTGTGTGAGACAAATCCGGTTTGTAAAAAGAATGCACCAAAAAGTATCCAGTTGGAAGTGCTTCAGCAGATCACGCCGTTTGATATAGAAGAATATCTCTCTTACTTAAAATACTATGTAAAAGATGGAATTGAACATACGAATGATGAACGTGGGTTAAAACGGAAACTGGCTTCTCTACGGACGTTCTATCATTATCTGTATAAGAATGAATTTATTGATAATGATCCGACGGTTAAAGTTGATATGCCTAAAATACATGATAAAACAATTATAAGATTAGATGTCGATGAGGTTGCAAGACTTTTGGATGAAGTGGAATCTGGTGACAGCCTTACAGAACGTCAGAAAAAATACCATGAAAAAACAAAAACGAGGGATCTTGCAATGATGACCTTGCTGCTTGGCACAGGAATCCGAGTTTCCGAATGTGTAGGCCTTGATATGGATGATGTCGATTTTAAGAACAATGGTATTAAAGTACATCGAAAAGGCGGCGCTGAAGTAGTTATCTATTTTGGAGATGAAGTTCGTACTGTACTGCTGGAATATATGCAGGAAAGGCAAAAGATCACTGCAAATGATGGAAGTATAAATGCACTCTTCCTCTCTATGCAGAATAAGCGTATGAATGTACGTTCCATTGAAAACATGGTGAAAAAGTATTCAAAGCTGGTTACCAGTTTAAAGAACATTACACCACATAAGCTCAGAAGTACCTATGGTACGTCGCTATATCGCGAAACAGGCGATATATATCTTGTAGCTGATGTATTAGGACATAAGGATGTTAATACTACCAGAAGACATTATGCTGCGATCGAGGAAGATAGACGTAGAAGTGCTGCCCGTCAGGTCAAACTACGAGAACCATAAAATTAATTTTAAGAACAGAGTATTATTTTAATGTAATACCATAAAGATTTGAAAAAAGAAAAACACTTTTTAAAAGAGAGCCATGACAAGGCTCTCTTTTGTTATGCCAAGAAGTTATGTGATTGACCGAAGTGTGAAAAGTCTGTATTGCCACCTTGCTGGATGCTATACAATGATTTTTAAATATTTAAAAATGTATCAGGCAATATAGCGTGCTTCCAAAAAAGCCAAGACCGATACAACTGTATCCCACAATTAAAAATGTTCCCTGAATCCACTGTGTGCTGTATCCTGTAAAGATTCCTGCTATAAAGCATAAGAAAAGCGGTAAAAGGAACCAGAACAAAACACTTCCTGCAATAAAGAGATATGGAATATTTTTTTTGAAAGGCTGGTCTGCGATACGTTCTGTATTCATTAAATTAAGTTTCATAACAATTCATCTACTTTCTTTTTTTCTTTTATTATCAGTTTTTGCAGATGACTCTGCTATCACTGTTTCATAAATTTTTTGTAAAAAGAAAGTAAAACGGATTGTTATGCTAAAGTGTTGCATAAAAAAGTAAGTCACAGTTAATGTTGCAGCTAAATGGATAGAAATAATAATGCAGAGATCATTCGGATGCCAGCACTGTGACATAATATGGAACAGTAAGGTATTGCCCGGAATGGATACTGTCACCGCTGATATGGTTAATATTGCAGACTTCACGGATATAGTCATTCTTATCAGCATATTCATCTGTCATATACTTGTCAGCAATGGTCCAGAGTGTGTCGCCAGTGTTGATCTGGATACTTGTATAATACTTCTGTGAGACCTCATAAGGTGCAGCTTCTGTGCGGATGGAACCAAACATACAGCAGCCGAGTATGATTGCAACTGTAATGAATATTAAAGAACTTAAAACAATCCTCTCATCTCTGACAACGTCTCTTCTGTTTCTTCTCGTCTCATGTATTCTTCTCATCTCATGTACCTCCCCAATGTATGAAATAACAATATCGAACATGTGTTTGTAATTAATAATATACACATAGAACATGTGTTTGTCAATAGGGTCGAACAAATTTTCCGAATACATGTTTGCATTTAGGACGCTGATATGATAGTATATAAAGTATAAGAAATCTGTAGTTGTGCGCATGCCGGACGGCTATGGCGAATGAGAATTATGGAGGTAACTATGGCATACGGAAAGATCAGTACAAAACAGAAAGAGATTTTAGAATATATTAAGAGTGAGATTTTAAGCAAGGGATACCCTCCTGCTGTCCGTGAGATCTGCGAGGCAGTTAAGTTAAAATCAACATCTTCCGTGCACGCTCATCTTGAGACGCTTGAGAAGAATGGCTATATCCGGAGAGATCCAACGAAGCCAAGAGCAATAGAGATTCTGGATGATGATTTTAATCTGACCAGACGTGAGGTTGTGAATGTGCCGATGGTAGGCCGTGTAGCAGCCGGAGAACCGATTCTTGCAACTGAGAATATTGAGAACTACTTCCCTATTCCAGCAGAGTTTATGCCGAACAAAGAGACCTTTATGTTGAAGGTAAAAGGTGAAAGTATGATCAATGCAGGTATTTTTGATGGGGATAACATCCTTGTCAAACAACAGCCGGATGCCGAGAATGGTGATATTGTCGTGGCATTGGTCGATGACTCGGCAACGGTAAAGACATTTTATAAAGAGAATGGACACTATCGTCTCCAGCCGGAGAATGACACGATGGATCCGATCATTGTTGACGAATGCTCTATTCTTGGTAAAGTGTTCGGTGTATTCCGTATTTTTAAATAATCCCAATTTTATCTGAAATGAATTTGAAATCGATGATAAAAATCCCCCTTAGGCAGAAAAAAATCTGCTTAAGGAGGATTTATTTCTGGTTTTAAGCCTGACAGCGCTTTTTCGCGTTGGCCTATTAAAATAGAAACCCAGAACTCTTATAAGCTTGCTGTATCAATAATTTTTCCATCACGCCATGTGCGTTCCAGGTCATAGAAAAGACGGTCTTCCTTGGAGAAGATATGGATAATGATATCGCCATAATCCATCAGGATCCAGGTGGAATTCTGATTTCCTTCTACCTGCTGAACCTTTACCCCTGCCTTATACAGAGCTTCATCAGCAGCATCACGCATGGCCTGGAGCTGGTTCTGATTTGTTCCGTTCGCAATGATAAAATAATCTGCGATCGGAGAAATCTCGCTGATATCAATAACGGTTACATCTTCTGCCTTGCGGTCTTCTAATGCATTTACTGCAACTTTTGCTAATTCTCTTGCGGTCATACAAGTTCTCCTTCTGTTTTTAATAAAATAAATTAATCTTTTTTATAGTCTTTGTAAAATTCGTAGGTCATCTGTGTTGCCGGATCAATGCTGCCGCCACGCTGTTTTAAATAAATGAGTGTATCGTGCAGTATTTCGGCCATACAGGCATTTAAATCATGAAAGGCAAGTTCCCTTACATGTGTCAGATTTTCGGCCTTATCGCGGTTTGGTTCGATATAATCAGCAATATAAATAATCTTGTCAAGTACATTCATGTCCGGTTCTCCGGTGGTGTGCACCTTGATCGCATGTAAAATTTGCGGATCTGTTATTCCATACTCCGTCTGTGCAAGAAGCGCACCTAATTTTGCGTGTAAAAGAAATGGATTTTCTCTTTCAATAGCAGTGATAACAATGTCGTTTTCCTCACAAAGCCGGATCTTTTCATTATTTGGAATGCATTTGGCACAGTCATGAAGTAAGCCTGCGATCATGGCTGTATGCATATCGTAGTTGTGTGCCATTGCAAGACATCCAGCTGTATACATTACGCCTTTTGTATGCTCATAACGTGCCTTATCCTGTGCTTTTTTCAGTTTTTTTCGTATTTCTGTCAGTTCCATAATGTCCCTTTCCAAAAGCATTTTCTGTTATTCCTCATATAAATGATGTTCTCTGATAAAGGTAAGCACCGGTTCTGGAAGCAGGTCTTCTGGAATCTTTTCCTGTTTTAACAGTTGCCGGATATTACTGGAAGCTGCATCATATTTTGGACAGGATAACGGATAGATCTCTGCATCAAACAGTCCCTGGATCATTTTGATCTTCTCGGCAATATCTTTTTGCTGCCAGTGTTCACGGACAGCAACTAAGACGATTGCTTTCTGGCAGATGATCTCCGGATGCATCCAGTCCTCAAAATAGTCAAGAGAATCCGCTCCCATAATAAAATAGAACTGTGTATCAGGATAAGAATCCTTTAATTTAGACAGTGTCAGATAAGTATAGCTGGTCTGCTCTGACTCTATTTCCATCCTGGAAAAATAAAAATCAGGAAAAGGCTCAATCGCAAGCTGAACCATTTCTGCCCTCAGGTCCGGAGGCGTCATTTGATCTTCATTTTTATTCGGGGAATGTCCTGCCGGTATGAAAAAAACACCATCGAGACAGAAATCCTGACAAGCTGCTTTGGCAATAGCCAGATGCCCATTGTGGATCGGATCAAAAGAGCCGCCTAAAATTCCAATTTTTTTACCAGATAAATCATGCATCATGTTATGTCCTTTATTTTACAGGCAGTTCATATTTTGTATTCTTTTTTGCCTGACGGAATAAAATAATTTTTTTACCGATTACTTTTACGACGATCGAATGTGTACGTTCTGCGATCACATCAGCAATCTCACGTGGATCATCAATACAGTTTTTTAATACGGAAATCTTGATCAGTTCACGTTTTTCGAGAGCTTCATCCAAAGCAGTGATCATTTCCGGTGTAAGGCTTGCTTTTCCAATCTGGAAAATAGAGTTTAAAGTACTTGCCTGGCTGCCTAAATAGGCACGCTGTTTACTTGTTAAAGTCATTTATTATACTGTCCTTTCTTTTTATTATTTATAATAGTCAAATTCATGTCCGTACATTCTTACGGTATCACCATCCTGGATACCACGCTCTTCAAGATCTGCAAGGATGCCCTGCTCTTTTAAGAAGCGCTGGAAGAAAAGGAATCCCTTTTCTGTATCAATGTTGGTATAACCAAGCATTTTTTCAATCTTAGGACCTTCTACAACAAAGGCTGCGTCATCCGCGCGTGTTACAGTGTAAGGCTCATTCTTGAAGAATTTCAGGGCCGGATCAAATTCCTGCTCATAAATAACAGGTTCTTTGCTGCATGTATCTAACAGCTGGCTGACATGGTATAACAGTTCTTTTAAGCCCTGTCCGCTGACTGCAGAAATTGGAAATACCTTGATGCCGTCTTTTTCAAATTCGTCTTTTAACGCTTTGATAATCTCGTTTTCATCTCCGTAGATCGCATCTGTTTTATTGGCTGCGATCACCTGAGGCTTTTTCAGGAGATTTGGGTCATAAGCTTCCAATTCTTTTTCGATTGCTTTAATATCTGCGATTGGATCGCGTCCTTCTGTTCCGGCGGCATCAACAACGTGGATCATTACTTTGGTACGTTCGATATGGCGTAAAAATTCCAGACCTAAGCCAACTCCTTCGGAAGCACCCTCGATCAGCCCCGGAATATCTGCGATAACAAATCCTTTTGTACCATCCAGATCAACAACACCGAGATTTGGAGCAAGTGTGGTGAAATGGTAGTTGGCAATCTTTGGCTGTGCGTTTGTGACACGGGATAATAAGGTGGATTTTCCTACATTTGGGAAACCAACAAGTCCGACATCAGCAATGACCTTTAATTCGAGCTTCACTTCGATTTCAATACCGTCTCCACCCGGCTGGGCGTATTTTGGTGCCTGCATGGTAGCGGTCGCATAATGGGAATTTCCCTGTCCGCCACGTCCGCCTTTTAAAATAATCTGACGGGTGTTATCTCCTGACATATCGGCAATTACCTTATCTGATTCAGCATCTTTGATAACAGTTCCTGCAGGAACCTTTAAGATAAGATCTGCACCATCTTTTCCGTGACATTTCTTTTTGCCACCTTCTTCACCGTTTTCAGCGGCAAATTTTCTTCTGTGACGGAAGTCTGTAAGCGTATTTAAGCCTTCGTCGACAACGAAGATAATATCTCCGCCCTTTCCGCCGTCACCGCCGTCAGGACCGCCGTTTGGCACATATTTTTCACGACGGAAGCTTACATGGCCATTTCCGCCTTTTCCTGATTTTATAATAATTGTTGCTCTATCTGCAAACATAATTTTCTCCTTTAAAGAAACAGATCAAATATGATTCGTGGAATACAATCAATTGTGCTATCTGATGCAATATACAAATTGAACCCGGCTATCTTTGCAAATAGTCGGGTCCATAGTTCATCTTATTATTCAGCTACTGGATAAACGGAAGCCTGTTTCTTATCTCTTCCTTTTCTCTCGAATCTTAAGATA
>CAKRLC010000003.1 GCA_934358955.1 uncultured Roseburia sp.
TGCGACAGGAAGATTTTTTATTTTTCCAATGTGGCGGAGTCTTACCGGAAATTTTTAGGGCTGATGAAGAGGATGGAACAGAAAGAGTAAAGAGAGAAGAACAGTGGAAGACAATAAAGTAATGAAAGCCGGAATCGGCTATACAATTGGAAATTATATGTTGAAGGGATTGAGTTTTCTCACAGTCCCTGTTTTTTCACGTCTTTTATCCACAGCTGATTATGGCGTATTTAATACATATCTGGCATATCAGACAATTTTATTCCTGCTGGTAGGGCTTGCACTTCATTCCAGCTTAAAAAATGCATGCTATAAATATAAAGATAAATTTAATGCGTATATATCGAACTGTATCTTGATCGCAATCATAAGTCTCGCAGTATGGTTATTGTGTGGAAACCTGCTTTATCCGTTCTATGGAAAGTGGCTTGGATTTTCCAGACTGGTAGTAAACTTATTGCTGTTAGACAGCTTTGGAACGGCAATGATACAGTTTTTTAATGTATATGTAGGACTGGATTATCGATATACTTCTTTTTTGAAGATATCAGCAAGTAATGCGCTGATGAATCTTGGAATATCGATTTTTCTGATACAGACGATTTTTAAAAATGATCGTGCTACAGGAAGAATTCTTGGAAATGCAATTCCGGTTGCATTGATCGCAGTTGTGATCATTACTTATTTTTTCCGTAAAGAAAAACCGAAATATAATGGTGAATATACAAAATATGCGATCACTTATAGTCTGCCATTAATTCCCCATGGCATTTCGCAGGTGATTTTATCACAGTTTGACCGTATTATGATTAAGAACATGGTAGGAAGTTCACAGGCTGGAATTTACAGTTTTGGTTATAATATATTTTCCATCATCAATGTAACGGCTAATTCACTGGATAATGTGTGGGGACCATGGTTCTATGAAAAAATGGCGAAAAAGAAATATGATGAAATAAAAACCTACAGCAGCAAGTATGCATTTGGGATGTTATTATTTTCAGGTCTGGTGATGCTTGGCACACCGGAATTGGTGAAAATCCTTGGTGCAAGGGAATATTGGGATGCAATGTATACGGTGATCCCGATCGTTGTGAGCGGATATTTTATGTTTTTATATACATTTCCGTCTTCTGTGGAGTATTATTATGAAAAGACGAAATATATTGCTCTTGGAACAGGACTGGCAGCTGTGATCAATATTATATTAAATAGTATTTTTATTCAGAAATATGGTTATGTCGCAGCAGCCTATACAACGCTTGTGACATATTTTCTTTATTTTATTTTTCACTATATAATCTCACTGCGGATTCAAAAGGAAACGGTATTTGAAGCGGGAAAATTAATATCTTATGGTATGGCTGCCATTATAATCGGGAGTGTAACATTGTTACTGCTTGAGCATTGGCTGATCCGCTGGTGCCTTTTAGCAGCAGGAGGAGTTTTCTTTCTATGGTGGTTAGAGAAAGAGTTTCATCTTACGGAATGGCTGAAAAAGAAAATCGGTAAATGACATTCCTGCCAGAAGCATGACAGGATAAATAAGGAAGGAAATAAAAAATGCGCATAGAATTACAGCTTGATGAAATACATGAGATTACGTTGGATCTGCTGAAAAAGATAGACAGTCTGACTGCAGAGCTGGGAATCCATTATTATATGGCCTATGGATCTTTAATAGGAACAGTACGTCATAAAGGATTTATTCCATGGGATGATGACCTTGATATTATGATGCAAAGAGAGGATTATGAGAAATTCCTTGCGTATTGTATACAAAACGAGGAAAAACTGTATCCATACCGTATTTTTTCAACAAGAAATAATCCAGACTACCCACATATGATCGCACGCTTCTGTAATGTGGAGTATCCGGTGGAAGTGAACAATGAAATCCCATGTGGCCTGGGAGTCTTTGTTGATATTTATCCATTAGATGGAATGGGAAATAGCAAAGAAGAATGGCAGAAAATGATGAAACTACGACAGCAGCTGATTGCAGGCAGTTATTATGCGACAAGAAAGCAGTTTGAAATACCAAAGAAGAAATATCGGATCGTGGATAAATATCTGCTATATTTGTTTGCAAAGTGGAAAGGAAAAGATTACTTCCTTAATAAACTTGAGCAGTATAAGAATCGTTTTTCCTGGGATGACAGCAGATATGTCGGATGTATTATATGGGAACCGGAAATGTTTGAGAAGGAATATTTCAAGGAGACCACACGCTTACCATTTTGTGATATGGAAGTGATGGTGCCAAAGGAATATGACCGATTGCTGAGAACTTCTTATGGAGACTACATGCAGCTTCCACCAGAAGAAGAAAGACATCCGCAGCACAATTACAGGGCTTATCGAAAAGATGCACAGAAATAAGGCATGAAATAAAAGGAGAAAACAATGCAGGCAATTATTTTAGCAGCAGGAATGGGAAAAAGATTAAAAGAACTGACGCAGGACAATACAAAATGCATGGTGAAAGTGGATGGAATTTCACTGGTTGAGCGGGCGTTGCGACAGCTGGAAAATCTCGGATTAAGCAAAATTGTGATCGTAGTAGGATATGAAGGACAAAAGCTGATCGATTATATCGCTACACTTGGAATTAAAACGCCGATCGTTTATATTGACAATAAAATTTATGACAAGACCAATAACATTTATTCCCTGGCAATGGCAAAAGAATATATGGTACAGGAAGACACACTTTTACTGGAATCGGATATTATTTTTGAAGAGGCAGTTTTAAAAAGCCTGGTGGATGATCCGCGGGATACACTTGCGCTGGTTGATAAATATGAGCGCTGGATGGACGGAACGGTTGTCAAACTTGATGATCAGGATCGTATCACAGAGTTTATTCCAGGACGCAAATTCCGTTTTGAGGAAAAAGACAGTTACTACAAGACAGTAAATATTTACAAATTCAGCAAAAACTTTTCAGAATCTTACTATGTCCCATTTCTGGAAGCATATCAGAAAGCACTTGGAAATAACGAATATTATGAACAGGTATTAAGTGTTATCTCCATTTTGGACGAGCCAATTATCAAGGCAAAAAGATTAAATGGGGAGTTATGGTATGAGATCGATGATATACAGGATTTAGATATTGCGACCACCTTATTTGCAGAGGATGAGGAAAAAAGATTAAAGCTTATGACAGCACGCTATGGTGGGTATTGGAGATATCCGAAGCTGCTTGATTTCTGCTATCTTGTAAATCCATATTTTCCACCACAGAAGCTGATGGATGAACTGAAAGCAAATTTCGAAGTTTTATTGACACAGTATCCATCTGGAATGGCAGTAAATTCATTGCTGGCTGCTAAAAATTTTGGCGTGCATCAGGATGAAATTGTTGTTGGAAATGGTGCAGCAGAGCTGATCAAAGCAGTAATGGAAAAATTGGATGGTGCAACAGGATTTGTACGACCTACTTTTGAAGAATATCCGAACCGATATGGGAAGGAATCAGTCGTTTTTTATCCGGAAAATGCAGATTTCCGTTATACAGCAGATGATTTAATTCACTTTTTTTCAGAACATCCGGTAAAAAATCTGGTGATCGTAAATCCGGATAATCCGACTGGAAATTATCTGGATCATGAGGAAGTACAGAAATTATTAGACTGGACACGGAAAGAAAGTATGACATTTCTGTATGACGAGTCCTTTGTGGAGTTTGCAGATGAGGAGAATCAGACATTGATCGAATCAGAATGTCTGAACGCTTATCAAAATCTGATCGTTGTAAAAAGTATTTCCAAGTCATATGGCGTACCGGGACTGCGTCTGGGTGTACTGGCATCCGGCAACAGAGAACTGATCGCATGGCTGAAAAAAGATGTTGCAATCTGGAATATTAACTCCCTTGCAGAGTATTACATGCAGATTGAGGAAAAATATAAAAAAGATTATATTGCAGGATTGAAAAGATTCCGAGAAGAAAGAAAAGATTTCTTAAATAAGCTTGGAAAAATAGACGGAATCCGGATTTTACCTACGCAGGCGAATTATGTGATGGTGGAACTTGAAAGTGGAATAAAGGCTGGAACGGTAACAAGAAAACTTCTGATGAAAGAGCAGATTCTTGTAAAGGACCTGTCTCAGAAGGCAGGACAGAGTGGCAGACAGTATTTAAGGATTGCAATTAGAAATCAGGAAGAAAATGAGAGATTACTGACTGCATTAGACCAGTGCATAAGAGAAGAATAGTACGAGGAGAGACTGCATGGATATTGTAAAAATGTTCCTGTTTTTAGGTGCCATGATTCTGTTGCCATATTTTACGGGAACAGGGATGTGGCATATCATAGAAAAGAAGAAAGCAAACGAAGTCTGCATGCTGGAAAAATGGAATATGGGCATGGTGCTTATGTATGCTATTTTTGAAGTGTGGGCTTTGATCGCAACCTTTGGAAGAATTTCCCTGAAAGAAACAACAGTGCTTTATATAGGAACACTTTTTTTGGCAATTTTGATCGGATATATTATAAAATTCCGGGAGAAAAGCAGTTGCAAAGTATTACAGAAGAAAGAAAAAAAAGTTATATTGGATTTTTATCACCAAAATCCATGGATCGTCGTTTTGATCGTACTTGTTGTAGCAGGAATACTTTATCAGATGATCTATGTGTGTGTAAACATGCATATGGATGATGATGATGCCTATTATGTTGGAATGGCTGTGACATCATATTTCAGTAATACGATTTCAGCAAACCATCCATATACGGGGACACCGGTTGATCTAAAGCTGATGGCAAATTATGTGTTGTCACCATATCCGATCTTTTGGGCAATGTGGTCGAAGATCTTTCAGCTTCATCCGGCAATTCTGATGAGAAGCATTCTGCCTGCAGTAAACATTGCCTGGTGTTATGCAATATATTATCTGCTTGCAAAAGTGCTTTTTAAAAATACAATGCAGCGGATGGAATTTATGTTTATCGTAGTGCTTGCAAATCTTTTTGGAGCCTGTTCGAATATCACCAGTTCCATGTTTTTGCTGACAAGGGTCTGGCAGGGGAAGGGAACGATCGCAGCAATCTGTATGCCGCTTCTATGGTATGTATGGATGCGGCTGCGCCGGGAAAAACATAGAAGCGTACTGTGGTTTTTGATGGCATTTTCCATCATGGGAACATGCCTGTGTTCTTCTATGGCATTATTTCTCTGTCCAATTCTGCTTGGAAGTTTTGGACTGGAATACCTGATCGAAAAAAAAGACTGGAAAAGTATCGGAAAGTTGATCCTTTGCGTTTTACCATGTCTGGCACTGGCACTGTGTGAATTATACCTTGTATACAGATAGATAAAGTGAGGCAGTATGATAAAAGAAGGATTTGATGCAATGGTTGAGATCTATTCATTGTATTTTAAAAATGGTTGGTATCTTGCAGTCATTGCAGCAGTAATAATCATCATCTTGTGGATGGACAAAAAGAAAGAAGCCAGATGGCTGCTCATTACATGTGGCCTGATTTGGATTTTGTTTTTAAATCCGGTTGTGATTGGTCTGATATGTGGAATGAAAGGGTCAGAGACAGGCCGGTTTGTCAGGATATTTTGGATTTTCCCATTTATTCCAGGCATTGCATATGTAGTGACAAAACTGATGCATAAGCATAAAGTTTATCAGAGAATTCTGATCCTGGCAGGAACTGCAGCAATTTTATTCCTGACAGGTGGAACGATCTTGTCTAAGGTGAATTTTACAAAAGCGGATAATCTTTACAAACTTCCAGCTGAAGTTATAGAAGTGGCAGATAAGATTGAAGAAAATAAGAAAGATGAATGGGAACATCCGTGTGTGTTTACAAATTATTATCTGAGTATTTATTTGAGACAATATGACGGAAACATGTATTTGGTATCGGGAAGAGAGCCAATAGGAGATAACGGCTATGATCTTCATTGGTATGCATATAATTATGCTGCGGAAGAGATACCATATGATCAGCTTTACCGGGTAGGTGAGCTGGCGTGGCAAAACGGAGTGGAGATGATCGTGCTGGCTAAATATCAGGTGCAAAGTCAGGCGCTTGAGTCAATAGGATATGAGAAGGTAGATGATACAGAGAATTATTATATATTCCGTTATGAAGGATAATTTAAGAAAAATCTAAGAAACTACTAAGTTGCGGTCACTCATTATATATATTATAATAGAAAGAGTTTTGAAATACAAAGATAAAGAGGAAGTCGTCTGGAATGAGTCCAAAAGAGCAATATAAACATTTTTTAAATTATGGAGCAAACCTAATCACGCTGCTTGTCGAGGGTGGTTGCTTTGCATATATGTGGTATCATATTTATGCAGGGCAATATGGATATTGGCGCAGAGGAAACTGGGCAGTTATAGGCTTATATGTGTTGGTGATTTTCTTCTTCACGAAGGTGTTTGGAGGATACAATATCAGCTATATGCGAATGACGGATGTAGCACTTTCGCATACACTGGCGATATTATTAAGTGGAGTTGTAGGATATCTGGAATTAGGGATTATTACCAGGGCATATGTGGAAATAACACCGATGCTTGGTGTCATGGCAGTAGAACTGATATTTATTTTTCCATGGATTTATGCTACACGAAAGATCTATACATGGCTCTATCCGGCAAGACAGATGCTTGTTATTTACGGAAACTATTCTCCGGATGAGCTGATCGCCAAGATCAATACAAGACGTGACAAATATAATATTTGCGCATCAGTCAGTTATAATATTGGACATGAACAGTTATATCCGATGATAAAAAAATATAATGCAGTCGTACTCTGTGACCTTCCGGCAGAAGCAAGAAATCAGATCATGAAGTATTGTTATCAGGAATCAGTCAGAACTTATGTAACACCGAAAATATCTGATATTATTTTCCGAGGAGCAGATGATATTCACTTATTTGATACACCATTGCTTCTTTCCAGAAATCAGGGGTTGTCGATCGATAACCGGATCATAAAGAGAATCTGTGATATTGTGTTATCGTTGATCGGTATTGTGCTCGCATCTCCTTTTATGCTGATCATTGCCCTGGCAGTGAAGCTCTATGATGGAGGTCCGGTATTCTATAAGCAGGAACGTCTTACCATTGATGAAAAGCCATTTATGATCTATAAATTCCGAAGCATGAGCATGGATTCTGAGAAAAACGGAGCCAGACTTGCAGCAAAAGGAGACAAAAGAGTCACACCGGTCGGAAAGATTATCCGGAATATTCATTTTGATGAATTGCCACAGCTTTTTAATATATTAAAAGGCGATATGTCGATGGTGGGACCGAGACCGGAAAGACGGGTGATCGCAGATCAATATGAAGAGGAGATACCGGAATTTGTGCTTCGTACAAAAGTGAAAGCAGGGCTGACCGGATATGCCCAGGTATATGGAAAGTACAATACATCACCGTATAATAAATTAAAGTTAGATATTACTTATATTGAAAATTATTCCCTGTGGCTGGATATAAAGATTATGTTACTGACTTTTAAAATACTGTTCCAGAAAGAAAATACAGAAGGTGTGGATGAAGAGCAGAAAACAGCTTTAAAGTGATTTGAAATATAGCAAAATTGTATTCTATATATGGGAGAGAAGAAATTGGAGCAAAAAATAAAGGTTTCCATTATTATGCCAGCATACAATTGCGAAAAATATATAGAAGAGGCAGTTGCAAGTGTGAGAGAGCAGTCTTATCCGGAATGGGAATTGCTGATCATTAATGATGCATCGAAAGACAGAACCAGTGAGGTGGCAGTAAAGCTTGCAAAAGAAGATGACCGGATCCGGTATCTGGAAAACGAGGCAAATCTTGGAGTTGCTGGTACCAGGATGCGTGGGGTACAGATGGCAGAAGGAAGCTGGATCGCTTTCTTAGACAGTGATGACTGCTGGACTGAGGATAAACTGGAAAAACAGATGAGGGTCATACAGAAGGAGAAAGACGCAGCGATCGTGTTTACCGGTTCGGCTTTTATGAATGAGCAGGGAGAGCGAAGCAGTTATATTTTACATGTTCCAGAGCAGGTATCTTACAAAAGATTGTTGAAGCAGAACATTATTTCCTGCTCTTCTGTGCTTGTAAAAAAAGAGCTGGTACTAAAATATGGAATGCCGGAGGGAGATCTGCATGAAGACTTTGCTTTATGGCTTCAGATCTTACGGAATGGAGGCAATGCTTTTGGAATCGATGAACCGTTATTGATCTATCGGGTATCTGTAGGGTCTAAATCAGGCAATAAGCTGCATGCAGCGCAGATGCAGATGAGAGTTTACCGTTTTGTGGGATTAAAAAAATGGAAAGCAATGTACTATATGATGTGGTACACCGCATTGAATGTAAAAAAATATATGGCAATAAAAAGAAGTTTGGGTTAAACATGTCAGAAACAGTAAGAGTATTAGAGGTATTAGATTATATCAATTATAATAGTGGTGTAAGTTCCGTTGTGACAAATTATTTCTTTCATATGGACAGAAAAAAAGTCAAATGCGATTTTTTATTATATGAGATGCCGGAAGAAGAATGGATCAGAAAAATCGAAGAACAGGGATCCACTATTTATGCATCAGGAAAGCCAAGCGGGGTCAGAATAAAAGAATATGAAAAAAGAATAAAGCAATTTTTTGCGCAGCATGCTGCGGAATATGATATTGTACATGTTCATATTCCGAATGCTGCTTTTACTGTTTTAAGGTATGCAAAAAAATATGGAATAAAAACAAGAATCTTACATTCGCATAATGCACGGGGAGCGGAAGGCCTCATAAAAAAAGCAAGAAATTATATGTTGAACAAATGGGGAATCTGTTATGCAAATCAGTATTATGCATGTTCAGAAGCCGCAGGGAACTATTTATTTGGAGAAAAAAATAAAGATCGTGTGGAGATTATGACAAATGCGATCGACATGAGCAAATTCAGATTTTGTGAGGAAAGCAGAAAAAGAATAAGAACTTCTTTAAACGTGCGGGATGATGAACTGTTATTAGGAAACGTTGGAAGATTTACACCGCAAAAAAATCAGCTTGGTTTGTTAAAAATATTTAAGGATATGCAGGAACGTGGTATCCACGCAAAATTAGTTCTGCTGGGAGATGGAGAACTTCGAAGTGAATTGGAAAACCGGGTAAAAGAGTATGGGATAGAAAATGATGTTCTGTTCACTGGAATTGTGGAAAATGCACAGGACTATTTAAGTGCCATGGATATTTTCCTGTTACCATCCTTATTTGAAGGACTCCCGATGGTTTGTATAGAAGCGCAGGCAGCAGGACTTCCATGCATTGTTTCAAAAAATGTGACACAGGAAATAAAATTAACAAAAAAATTGTATTTTGCTGATAACGACAGCTCGGATGAGTGGTATAATAGCATACGGAAAATTTTGAAAATGGATCCGTCACGGGAAACAGAAGAAGCAATGCAGCAGTATGATATAGAAAAGCAGGCAATTGTTTTGGAGGAGAAGTATAAAAAGTATGGAAAAAGTACAGATACTGCTGTCAACATATAACGGAGAAAAGTATCTGCGGCAGCAGTTGGAAAGTCTTTTAAATCAGACATATACAGAAATAGAAGTGCTTATTCGTGATGATGGATCTACAGATGATACAGTCCATATATTAGAAGAATATGCACAACATTATCACAATATTACCTTTTATCAGGGAAAAAATATAGGCGTGATCCAGAGCTTTATGGAATTGCTAAGAAAAAGTTCAGATGAGGCAGCGTATTATGCTTTTTGCGACCAGGATGATGAATGGATGCCAGAAAAAATAGAACGAGCAGTCAAGACGATAAAAGACGAAACAAAGCCGGCATTGTATTGTAGTGAAACGTATCTTACAGATGAAAACTTGAATGTTTTACATAAAGATGAAAAGATGGCGAGACCATCCCTGGGAAATGCATTAGTTCAGAATATCTGTACCGGATGTACGGCAGTGATGAATCATGACCTGAGGAATATTGTAAAGGACACTTATCCTGAGCATATTGTCATGCATGACTGGTGGTTTTATCTTATGGCATCTGTTTATGGCCATGTGTATTATGATGAAGAGGCTTATATTAAATACCGGCAGCATGGCAATAACAAGTTTGGAGCAAAAACAAGTAAAAAAGAAATCTGGAAATATAGGATAGGACAGTTATTCCAGGATAGAGGAGAATTATATGACCAATTACAGGAATTTGAAAGATGCTGTCCGGATATGGATCCAGAACAGAAAAAATTAGTGGAATTAGTTTTAAAAGCCAGACATGGCATCAAAAATCGATTCAGGCTGATCACAAATAAAAAAATATACAGAAATAAGCGGATGGATGACAGGGTGTATCGTTTTATTGTATTGGCTGGAAAATTATAACGTGGAGGATGATCAATGAAAGTTTTATGGGAAAAAAGAAAATTAATATTAGATCTGGCGAAAGCAGATTTTAAAAAAAGATTTGTAGGTTCGTATCTTGGAATTTTTTGGATATTTGTTCAACCGGTAGTAACGATTATCATATATTATTATATTTTTCAGTTAGGGTTTAAATCTAATCCACAGGCAGATGTACCGTATGTTGTCTGGCTGCTTCCAGGAATTATACCGTGGTTCTTTTTTAATGAGGCAGTCATGAATGGAACTGTCAGTATGTTAAACTATCAGCATCTTGTAAAAAAGATGGTATTCCCAATCAAGATTATTCCTGAAATAAGGATTTGTGCATCATTATTTATTCATTTTATTTTTGTTGGAGTTATGGTGGTTGTTGTCATGGTCATGGGATTAAGACCGAGTGTATGGTGGCTCCAGTACCTCTATTATATGATATGCAATATCTTGCTGATCATGGGAATTGTTTATTTATTGGCTTCACTGAATGTATTCATAAAAGATGTTTCCCAGCTGGTAAATATTTTTCTGCAGGTTGGCTTCTGGCTTGCTCCGATTATGTATGACACTACGATCATGCCAAAAGGCTTCCAGAGACTTATTTCACTGAATCCGTTTGTCTATATTGTAGAAGGCGGACGAGACTGCTTCGTAGATCATATTGGCTTTTGGGAAAAACCAATGGAAACTATTTATTTTTGGGTAGTTACCATTGTGCTGCTTGTATTAGGATCAAAAATATTTGATAAGTTCGAAAAACATTTCGTGGATGTTTTATAGAGGAGACAGATAGAATGAATGTAATCACAGTTGAGAATGTAACGAAGATCTACCCGATTTATAAAAAAAATTCAGACAGGGTAAAAGAGGTTTTGAGCGTTACTCATAAAACATACAATAAACCATTTTACGCTTTGAATGGAATTTCTTTTGAAATAGAAAAAGGGGAGACAGTTGGCATTATCGGAACAAATGGTTCAGGGAAATCTACGATTTTAAAGATTATTACAGGTGTTGTATCGCCAACAGCAGGAAAAGTTAACGTAGATGGAAAGGTTTCAGCTTTATTAGAGCTTGGAGCAGGATTCGACCTTGACTATACAGGAATTGAAAATATATACATGAATGGCTCTATTTTAGGTTATACAAAAGAAGAGATGGATCAGAAGATACCGGAAATCTTAGCGTTTGCAGATATCGGAGATTTTGTATATCAACAAGTTAAGACTTATTCAAGTGGTATGCTTGTCCGACTTGCTTTTGCATTGGCAATTAATGTAAATCCAGAGGTTTTGATCATAGATGAAGCATTGGCAGTAGGGGACGCATTTTTCCAGGCAAAATGTTTTAATAAGCTGGAAGAGATCAAAGAACGTGGAACAACGATCCTATTTGTATCTCATGATATTATTTCAGTAAAAAAATTATGCAAAAGAGCCATTTGGATTGAAAAAGGTAATTTAAGAGAAATAGGAGATGCCAAAGAAGTATGTGAGCATTATCTGAGTATGCAGATCGAAGAACAGAACAAAGAGAAACAAAAAATTGTAAATGACATGGTTCTGGACAATCTGGTAACTGATATAAAAAAGGGAGATAAGAAACTTTTCCCTAAAATTCATATTGATGAAGCAACTGCCGTAACTGGAAAAATGGATGGAAAAATAGCATCATTTTATATAAGAAATGAGCAGGATCAGGATGTAACCGTACTAAAAACCGGAGAAAAATATCGTTTTGGCATGTTGGTAGAGTTTTACAAAGATTTGGAAAACGTTTTATTTGGTTTTGAAATGGAAAATGTCCGCGGTGTAAAACTGTTTTCTATTAATAATTTCTTATCAGATGAGGTGTTGGCAAAAGTATATAAAGGGGATTGTTATGAAGTTTCTTTTGAAATCGAACTTCCTAAAATATGTACGGGAGAATATCTGGTAAGTCCATCATTAGCGGTTGGAAATCAGGATAACCATGTAGTGGTTGAACGGATCCATAATTATATGAAAATAACAGTAGATAATGATGGTTATAATCTGGCAGTGTTGGATCTTGAAGCAAAGACGCAATTTGTAAAATATAAAAAGTCCGATATAGAATTTTATTAAAAGGAGGCAGAACATGGGGAAAGAAGTATTTACAGGAGAAAGATTTATTCCTGGAATTGATGATAAAAAACTTGAAACAGAGCATATGCAGCGATATTTAAGCTTTCGTAATTTTGTGAAAGATAAAAATGTACTGGATGCAGCTTGCGGAGAAGGATACGGAAGTAGAATTTTAGCTGAAAAGGCAAAAAGTGTTATTGGATTAGATATATCAAAGGAAACAGTGGAAAGAGCAAATCAGAGTTATGCCACGGAATGTACGAATTTATCTTATCAGTGTGGAAGCATTGCAAATATGCAGATGATAGAATCAGATTCCATCGATGTTGTAGTTTCTTTTGAGACAATCGAGCATGTGGATGAAGAAACACAAAAAGTTTTTATGAAGGAGATCAAAAGAGTATTAAAACCGGATGGAATACTCATTATGTCAACTCCAAATAAGAGAATTTATTCTGATCTTTATAATTACCACAATGAATTCCATGTAAAAGAGTTTTATCAGGAAGAATTTTTAAGCTTTATCAGTGATAATTTTAAAAATATGAATGTGTTTTCGCAGTCATTTGAAGTGGCATGTATTATTGATGATATGAAGAGAGAAAAATCTTTCTTGAACGTATACAATACATGCAGGGCAGAAGAGGCAAAGTATATTATTGCAGTTGCTTCGGATGCGGAATTACCGGATGCCGACTGCACGGCAGTAACTGTTTGCAATCCGGGAGAATATGATTATATCATGCACCGAGTGGTCGAACTCCAGGATGACGTAGAAGAAAGAAACGGACATTTGAAAGAGCTTGATGATGAAATAGACCGGGATCGGAAATTAATCGTTGAGCTAAAAGAAAGTAATGATACGATAGTGCAATTAAAAGAAACGATCGAGAAAGATCAGAAGATTATTGCTGAGTTAAAAGAAAATAATGATACGATAGCACAATTAAAAGAAACGATCGAGAAAGATCAGGAAATCATTGCGGAGTTAAACAAAAATCATCCTGGAGTACTGGAATTAGAAGAAAAGAACAAAATATATCAGCAGACGATCCGGAACAAAGAAGGACACATTGAATTATTATTAGAAAAAGAAAGAGAGTATGAAAATTTTAAAACAAGTCGAACGTATCGATTAGCTATGAAATTTAAAAAGATAGCATGCTTTTTGTGCCCTCCAAATAGTAAAAGACGGTTTTTTGGTGGAATTATAGCAAAACTCATCAGAAATCCAAGGCTCATGCTCAAAGTGATAAGCATTAAAAGAATCAAACACTATTTCCTGTTTTTAAGAACAGAAGGAATGGAAGGTGTATGGAGGCATTATAAAGATATCGAAGATCTGGAAAGAGCCCGTATTTACGATCCAAACGGAGTCGGAAAGTATGACATCAGCAATCAGCTTGAAAAGAAGAAAAATATAGAGGAATATGAGCCGATTATTTTCGACGAATATGAAAAACCAACCGTTTCTATTATCATACCTGTGTACAATCAGTTTGAATATACTTATAACTGTCTGGAATCTATTAGAAAAAATACAGAAAATGTAAGTTATGAGATTTTGATCGCAAATGACTGTTCAACCGATGCAACTGTGGATATGGAAAAAGTGATCAGTGGAGTTCGTGTGATCACAACAGAAAAGAATGAGAGATTTTTAAGAAACTGTAATAATGCAGCAAAATATGCAAAAGGAGAATATATCTTTTTCTTAAATAATGACACGCAGGTCCAGAAAGGCTGGCTGGAGTCTCTTGTTTCCATGATGGAAAAAGATTCATCGATCGGTATGTCAGGATCAAAGCTTGTTTATGCTGATGGAAGATTACAGGAAGCAGGCGGGATAGTCTGGAAAGATGCCAGTGCATGGAATTACGGTAACAGAGGAGATGCAGATGGACCGGAATATAGCTATGTGAAAGAAGTCGATTATATTTCTGGTGCAGCGATCCTGATCCGTAAAAAATTATGGGAAGAAATCGGAGGATTCGATGAGCGGTTTGCTCCGGCATATTATGAAGATACTGATCTTGCATTCGAAGTAAGAAAACATGGATATAAGGTTGTATACAATCCGGCATCCGTTGTTATTCATTTTGAAGGAATTTCAAATGGAACAGATACTTCAGAAGGGCAGAAAGCATATCAGGTTGTAAACCATGACAAATTCTATGAAAAATGGAAAGATGTTCTTGAAAAGGATCATTTTGAAAATGGACAAAATGTATTTTTGGCGAAAGACCGAAGCAGATATAAAAAACAAATTTTAGTAGTAGATCATTATGTTCCTCATTATGACAAAGATGCGGGTGGAAAATGTACGTATATGTATCTGCTTTTATTCTTAAAGCTTGGAATGAAAGTGACATTTATTGGCGACAATTTCTATAAACATGAACCATATACAACCGATCTAAACCAAAAAGGAATCGAAGTCTTATATGGAAATTATTATTATAACAACTGGCAGCAGTGGTTAAAAGATAATTTGCATTACTTCGACTACATTTATCTGCAGAGACCTCACATTTCCATTAAATACATTGATCTTGTAAAACAATATGGAAGAGGAAAAATTTTCTATTTTGCACACGATCTGCACCATATAAGAGAATACAGAGAGTATTTGATCACAGGTGATAAAGAAAAATTAAAATCATCCGAAAAATGGAAAAAAATCGAGATGGAATTGTTCTCAAAAACAGATGTAGGACATGTTGTAGGAAGCTATGAGCAGGAAATTATGCAGAAACAGTTTCCGGATAAACCAATCAGAAACATTCCATTATATATTTATGAAAAACTGCCAGAAAATATAAATACAGATTTTTCTACAAGAAAAGATTTGATTTATGTGGGTGGATTTGGTCATGCACCAAATATAGATGCGGTTTTGTGGTTTGCGAAAGAAGTGATGCCACAGATCGTTAAAAAATATCCTGATATTAAATGGCATGTAGTTGGAAGTAATCCACCGGAAGATGTAAAGAAACTTGCATCAGATAATATTATTATTGAGGGATTTGTATCGGATGAGGATCTTGAAAAACTGTATCGTACCTGTCGAATGGCGGTAGTTCCGTTAAGATACGGTGCAGGAGTAAAAGGAAAAGTTGTGGAAGCCGGATATTATCAGATTCCGCTTGTTACAACAACCATTGGTGCTGAGGGAATCAGTACAGAAGAAGGATCTATGAAAGTGGAAGACGATCCACAGAAGATGGCAGATCTGATCAATGGTTTATACGAAGATTATGATGAATTAAAGAAAATGTCTGAAAGCGGAAAGAACTTTATTGAGAATCATTTTACACTTGAGAGGGCAAAACAAATTATTGAGATGGACTTATAAAGAGGAGATAACAGAAATGAAAAGAAAAGGACTAAAGCAGAAAATAGCAATATTGTTAGCTGCCTTTATGATGGTAACCGCGATTCCAGTTGACAATGTATATGCTTCTCAGCAAGAATCTGTATTTGATGAGGCTGGAACTCAAAATGAGATAACAACCGTTGAGAGTACCGAAGCAAGCGAAAATGAAACGTCTGAAACAGTAGAGGAAATAGAAACAGTTGAAACAGAAGAAGTGGCAGAATCTACAGAGACAACCGAAACAGAAGAAGTGACAGAATCTACGGAAGAAATTTCAGACACAGAAATCATCGAAGAGACAGAAGAAACAGAAGAGACAGAAACAACGGAAGAGAAAGAGACAAAAGAGTTTCTGATCAATTATATGGTAATGGAAAAAGCCAATGTAAAGCTTTCAGAAACACAGAATATTGTAGTTGGTTTAGGCGATGCAAGCTCAGATATTCAGGCAGCCAGATTATTCTATAGGAATGAAACAAATGGTGTGAGCTATCATGTAGATGCCGCCCAGATTATGGATGATGCGGTTTCTTTTAAGATCAGTTTTAACAACGAAAATGAAAAAGGCGAATACACGCTGGAAAAAATTTCATATGCAGTGGATGGAGCAGAATATACGGAGTATTTTGCAGAAGCTGGAATACAGGCAAAGTTTGGAGTGGAAGCAGAAGTAGAATCAGAGCCGGATGCGGTTGTAGTTGATGAAAATGCAGTAAATGCAGACGATGAAGTTCAAATGGATGTGGTCACATTTGACGAAAATGGAAATCAGGTTTCAGAAGAATCCATAGAATCAGCGATTGAAAATGCAGAGGCAGATATATCGACGGTTATGTCCATAGACGATGAGATAAGTTCACGAGCTGCTAAAAATTTAACGGTTGTTTTAGATCCAGGACATGATAATACACACAAAGGCGCAAGTGCAAATAATGTGCAGGAACAGACGCTGAACTTAAAAATTGCAATGTACTGCAAGGAAGAATTGGAAAAATATAGTGGTGTGACGGTCTATCTGACGAGATCTGCAAATGGCTCATGCCCATATCCGGGAACATCTTCCGGGGATTGTAATTTGAACCGTGTGAATTATGCAAAAAGTGTAGGAGCAGATGTGTATGTGAGCATTCACAACAATTCATCTTCTTATGTATCTGCACAGGGAGCCATGGTTTTTTATCCAAATAAAAACTATAATCCAACTGTTTCACAGGAAGGCCAGGGATTGGCACGTTCAATTGAGAATAAACTGGTTGCATTAGGACTCTATAACCGGGGAATTACGATTAAGGATGCAAAAAATGATAAGTATCCGGATGGTTCTGTAGCGGATTATTATGGAGTGATCCGTAACTGCAAATTAGTTGGTATACCGGCAATTATTATTGAACATGCCTTTGTAACAAACAGCAATGATGTGAACAACTATTTAAATAGTGATGAAAAATTGAAAAAGCTTGGAGTTGCTGATGCAACTGGAATTGCAGAGTATTACGGTCTGACAAAAGGATTGAAATTAAATTATACCAAAATGAGCAGCACCGGATATGCAGTGGGCAGTAATGCAGTACTTACATATTCAGTCAACGATAATGCAGATGTGACAGTTGATGTTTATAATAGTGATAATTCCTATTTGATGAATGTGGTAAGTAATCAGTTTGTAGGCAAAGGTGAACATCAGGTATCCTGGAATTTGAAGAGACCGGACGGAAAATACGTATTCTCTGGAAATTACAGATTTACAATAACTGTATCAAATAACCGAGGAGAAAAAGATGTAGAACATCAGTATTTTTCAGTAACAGGAAATGATCCATTTAATTATAAGTGGACTAAACTAAGTAATACGTCTTATGAAATCGGTAAACAGGCAGAGCTATATTATGCTGTAAACAGAGATGCAAAAGTGACGGTAGATATTTATGACGGAAATGATAAATACCTGATGAATTTATTTGCCGATAAATCTGTAGGAACGAATGATCAGGTGGCAAGATGGGATCTGAAAGATCGCAGTGGAACCTATGTGACGTCAGGAAAATACAGGATGACGATCACGGCAGTGGATGACAGAGGTTATAAGATTGTTTCACATCAGTATTTTAATGTAACAGGAAATGATTTAATTGATTTTAAATGGGTACTGTTAAGTGATACAAATTATAAGGTTGGTGATACTGCACAGTTATATTATGCTGTAAATAGAAACGCTACAGTGAATGTTGATTTGTATGACGGAAATGATCGCTATGTTCAGAATATTATAAAAGATAAAACAGTAGGAACAAATGACCAGGTGGCAAGTTGGGATTTGAAAACTGCTGGAAAATATGTGTCAACAGGAAAATTCCGCTTCACGATTACTGCGAAAACGGATGACGGAAGAAAAGTCACACAACACAAGTATTTTAACGTAACAGGAAAAGATCCGCTTGATTTTAAATGGACAACTTTAAGTAAAGACAGTTATGCCATTGGAGAAAATGCAGAATTATATTACGCAGTAAATTACGAATCCACGATCCGGGTTGATGTTTATGATGGAAATGATAACTTCCTTAAAACATTGGAACCTGGTAAGAAAGTAGGAACGAACGATCAGGTAATTCGTTGGGATTTGAAAAATAATGAAGGTAATTATGTGAAATCCGGGAAATACCGATTTACAATAAAAGCAACTGATGCGGATGGCAATGTGAAAACAGCTCATAAATATTTTAAAGTTACCGGAAATGATGGAATTGCGTTCCGATGGACAAAACTAGATCAGGATTCCTATGAAACAGGCGATACAGTAAATCTTTATTATGCAGTTGATGAAAACGCGGTTGTTTCTGTGGATATTTATGATGGATCAGATTCTTACTTACAGAATTTAGTAAAAGATAAAAGTGTAGGAACGAATGACCAGGTGGCAAGATGGGATCTGAAAGATAAGAATGGAAAGTATGTAAAATCTGGTACATATCGATTTACAATAAAAGCAAAAGCACAAGATGGAACAATCATAACTGCACATAAATACTTTAAAGTAACAGGAAGCGTTCCGGTATCTTTCAAGTGGACCAAAATGGACAGTACGTCCTATACGCAGGGAGAGACTTTAAAGGCAAACTTTTACTATGCTGTGACGAGAAAATCAACGGTAAATATAGACATATATTATGAAAATAATAATTTTATGAAGTCATTGGTAGAATCAAAGACAGTTGGAACGAATGACCAGGTTGCATCATGGGATTTTAAAGATGCAACTGGAAATTATGTTCCATCCGGAACATATCGTTTTACGATCACAGCAGTGGATGAAGAAGGAAATAAAACGACTGCACACGTATATTTTAAAGTACAGTCTCTCTATAACATCATGGGGGCTTCTAATGTGTCTTTAAACCAGATGATTTCGTACTATAATGCAAATCAAAAGTATCCGGACTTTTATCAAAATTCGGATGCACCAACGATTGAAAAGTTTTGCCAGATCTATCTGGAAGAATGCGCAAATGAGAATGTGCGAGCAGAGGTGGCTTTTGCACAGGCGATGAAAGAAACAGGATTTTTGAGATTTGGTGGAAAAGTCAGTATCACGCAGTATAATTTTGCAGGAATAGGTGCAGTTGACAGTGGTTCCTCAGCACCTGCAAGTTTCTCAAGCGTGCGGGAAGGCGTAAGAGCCCAGGTGCAGCATTTGAAAGCATATGCATCCACGCAGCCATTAAATAATAGCTGTGTGGATCCAAGATTTGGCCTGGTAAAAAGAGGAACAGCTCCATATGTAGAATGGCTTGGAGCTCAGGAAAATCCAAATCATGTTGGTTGGGCAACTTCTAAGAATTATGGCTATAGTATTAAAAATGACTACATGAGCAAAATGCTGTTGTATTAATTTGCAAACAGCAAAATTTCAACAAAAATTAAAATAGTGAAAGAATTATATTTACAAATGACATTCTATATGATATGTATAAATATAAATGAATAGGCTATTTGTAAAATGTTCTTGAAAACGAACGACATCCTGCAGATGTTTACTGTTTTATAAAAGCAGTATATGCAGGATGTTTTTATGTAGATTAAGAGCTGCTGATCATAATGTAGAAAGCTATGATGAACGAGTAGTCATTGGAAAATGATAGATGTGTTAGATTAAGGAATATACAAATGAATAA
Source organism: uncultured Roseburia sp. (assembly GCA_934358955.1). GTDB lineage: Bacteria > Bacillota > Clostridia > Lachnospirales > Lachnospiraceae > Roseburia. Next base: position 20,058 of record CAKRLC010000003.1, read on the forward strand.
GACAAAGTTATCTAAGTCCCTTATAATTCAATATAGCTGCATGTTACTGGCAACTTTAAATATATTTTGCTGCATTTTTTTTAGTTCATTATTTAAAGATGATTACACCTATGGTGTTCCGTATGATCAGAGTTCAGATCTGTACACGATCGAACTCTTTTCTGGTAAAAATGATGTTCAGCAGGTTTTTCAACCACAATATGAAAAATTAAACACGGTAGCTGTTCGTATTGAGAATGACGAGCCTGAGCAGATGACAGGTAATTTATTGTTTGAAATCTTATATGACGATACGGTTATTTGGGATAGTTTAATAAAGGCAGAGGATATTACTGATTGGAGATATGTTTATCTGGATGTGTCAGAAATAGAATTTAATAAAAATACAATGTATACGTTAAAAATCACATGTCCGTCCGGTCAGAAAACGTATCCATATCGAATATTTTTGAGTCAGGACTCTTTGAGAGAAAATCGTAAGTTGTCATATAATAATGAGGTTGCAACTGGAGAATTAGATATGACATTTACATATTCTCATTTTAATGAAGGTCAGATAACGGCAATGATAATCTTATATGTTGTTATCATAATGTCAGCAAGGGTTTATAATCATACAAAAAAATATTTAAAATATATCGTAGTTGTAGGCAATGCATTTGCTCTTGTGTTTATGATAGAGTATTTGTGTAACAATCATTTGTTTTTAATGAGTATCGCAGCTATTATTTTTAATATGCTGATCATTTTACTGGTTTACCTGTTATTTTTAGCTATTACTTCCCGATATTCATTGTCGCTTATACTTACGGATGCGATTTTTTTTGTGTGCGCGCTTGTTAATCATTTTGTTTTGCAATTTAGAGGGACGGTGATACTTCCTTCTGATATATATTCTATACAGACAGCTGCGAATGTTGCCGAAAATTATCAAGTGGAGGCAGATGCTATTTTATTAATAGGCTTTAGTATACTTTTGACCTTAATAAGTATTAGTATTTCATTGATTGGCCAATTTAATAATACTACTAATAGAAAGAATAGTGTGCTTTCATTTGGAATTATATTTACGATCATCAGTGTGCTGATATTCAGTCCTGCAAGTCAGGAAATACTTTCATTAAGTCTTGATCAATCCGCGCAGACATCAAAGAGTCATGAGATAGGATTTGTCCTTAATTTTATGGAAAATATTCCACCTACTATATACAAAAAACCATCCGGATATTCTGTGAATGCAGCTGAGAACATTTTTCCCCAAATTGATCAGGTAAATGATTCAGAAGTTATAAAAACGGAACTTCCTAGCCGAATTATTGTTGTAATGAATGAGTCTTTTACAGATCTTGGGTATTTAAATACAATAGATACAGATCATGAGTATTTGTCAAATTTTAATAAAATAGCGGCTTCATCGAATAGTAAGACTGGAAAATGTGTGGTACCGGTTTTTGGTGGTGGGACAAGTTGTTCTGAATTTGAACTTTTAACAGGCTGCAGCATGCTTTTTTTTGGAGCCGGAAATGCTCCGTATCAACAATATATTCATAGTGAAACCGCGTCCGTGGCGTCATTACTTTCGGATTTAGATTACACAACTCTATCCTTACATCCGGCTAACCCTAAAAGTTGGAACCGTGATATAGCATATCCTTTACTTGGTTTCGACCGTTTTATAAGTTCAAATTCTATTGAATTTTCAAATCCTACGACTTGTCGTTACTGGGCAGATGATGCTGCTTTATTTAATGAATTATATGAGCAAAGCTTGATCACTAATGAGAACTTATTTGAGTTTGGTTTAACGATTCAATGCCATGGTGGATATGAGTATTCTGGAGATGATTTTGAAACAACGGTTCATATAGAAAATTATGATGATCCGGATGGAAGTATTTCGCAATACCTGACATTGGTGCAACTATCGGATAAGGCATTCGGAAAATTTATAGAAGATTTAGAAGATTCAAATGAAAAGACAATATTTTTAATGTTCGGGGATCATCTTCCGGGACTGTCCAGTGATTTTTATAAAGATTTATTAAATACTCCGGATATTGATGGATATCCATGGTGCACAGAATTGTTTGAAACACCATATTTATTCTGGTCTAATTATGATGTCTCGTTTGATGAGATACCAGACGTGTTAAGTGCAAATTTTTTATCAACATATTTATTAAAATGTGCTGGAGTACCGCTTTCTCCTTATTATCAGTTTTTGTACAACTTATCTCGTCAGTATCCGGTAGTTTCTAAAAATGCGATTCTTGATAATGATGGAAATGATTATCAATATGAGAAAAATTCTCCTTGTTATGAAGCACTTCATGATTATGAAATGCTGCAATATTATATTTTACATCAATAAGAACTACCTGGGAGGCAGTTGGTAAATTTTAAAAATGGAGAGGGATAATAAAATGATTATTAGTATTTTGTTTATTGCAGTATTTTACGGAATATGTATATTTGGAATATGTTGCGATAACCAATATATGATATTAAAACAGCTGCATAAAGATTTTTCGTGGAGATTGAGACTTGCTTTAGGAATAGTGCTGGTTACAGTTACTATATTTGTTGTATATTGGATACGTCAAAATCATTTTATATATTATTGGGATTATTCCGGATATTGGAGAGCTTCAATAGATCGCATGAATGAGATGAAGTATAGTTCCTGCACGGATATATTGAAGACATTAATACAATCTATTAATAATGATGATTATAATATTTTTTTGCCGACAGTTATAGCATTTCCTTTAGATAAACTTGGATATACGTTTGCCAGGTATGTCATAGTGTGTTGTATGATGTTTTTGATACCTGTATTTCTGATAGAAGGATTAATTGTTCAGAAATTTGTAAAAGATATGGAAGGAAAAAAAGGCGGATTATATGTTATTTCTGTAATAATTGCAATATGTATGGCAAACAATTATTATGCTGTATTTAAAGGCTATATAGATGGGGCATATTTAGTGCCTATGTCAGTAGTATTATATTTATTTATAGACTATGACTTTAAAAAGAAAAATATAGCAAGAAATATAGCTATTTCATTGTTACTTGTCATGATTTGGATATGTAGAAGATATACAGTATTTTTTCTGATTGGATTTGTAATAGCGATGTTGATTAAGGCGATTACAGTTGTGATTCAAACAAGAAATTTAAATATCATAAAAAGTGTTGTTTTCAATTTTCTGCAAATAGGTGGGGTTAGTTTTGGTATTTTGTTTTTTTGTTTCAGACAGTTCTTTTTGCATGCATTATTAACAAATTATGGAGAAATGTATAGCGCATATGATGCACCGTTAATGACAAAAATAAATACGTTGGCGTTATCATTTGGATATATCACGGGGATTATAAGTGTTATTGTTGGAATAGTATGTTTTTTATATAAAAAACATATTTTAAACTATGTTGCACTGATTGCTTTAGTACTCATAGAAACAGCTGTGTTTTGGAAAACACAGGATATGAGTATTCATCATCGAATGTTATTAAATATACCGTTATATATTATTAGTACAATTCCTATAGCAATGAGCTGGGATTTGAAACACACAGATTATGATACATCAAACGGAAAAAAGTACATTGTAAAGATATGTGCAGTTTTTTGTGCATGCAGTATGATGATAAACTTTTTAAACACCTTTTCAAAGCACTGTATCATAAAAAATGAGGGAAAAATATTTTCTGAACATTATGAACCACTTCAAAGACATGATATAGAAAAGCTGAATTATTTGGCAGAACGATTAAATCAACTTGTAGAGGGAACGGAAGACCGAATTTATGTGGCAGCTTCAGGAACAATATTAAACTGTGACATTCTTAGAAAGCTCTATATGCCATACTCACAAAATGCTGTGCCACAAATGGACAATACATGTGATGTGGATTTGCGAGATGGATTTCCTACATGGTTTTTAGATGCTAAATATGTTGTGGCAACAGACCCGGTTCAAACACATTTAGATACAGGACAGGAAGTCGTAACATACCTTGCAGAACAGATTATGAACAATGAAACATGCATAGGAAAACATTTTGAATGTATTGAACAGGTAGAACTGGATGATGGTGTAATTGCAAAAATATATTCTAAAGAGAGTGATTTCACAGCAGAAGACTTAGAACAGATAAGAAAATATTATATGGAGTTATATCCGGAATATAAGGAACTTTTTGCTGACAGAATATATTATAACTAGATTTAGTAGAAAAGGTTTGTCAAGATTTAGAATTTAAACAGATTAAGTCTTTTTGCGAAAATAAGAATTTATTTAGATAGTGAAGGGTTTATTTTAACAATTAGAGAAGGATGGAAACTTGAAATTGAAAAGAGGTAAATATGAAAAGAAAGTTATTTGTGGTGGTATAGTAGCATTTTTTTGTTGAGAATTGGTTTTGTTCTGAGATTTGCAGTAATGCGTAATAGTAATGTAGATAATGATTTTTCTATATTACCTGTTTCAAATGTTGATGTAAGTCAAAAGACACCATATGAAATAAAAGAATATAAGGATGAAATATTGATAGATATGGGAAAGGAGTGGGATAATTCATATATTGCGGCCAATGGTTCTGCCATTAATTTTAATGAAAAAATATATTATTTTTATCATGGGTTAAATTCTGATATTGGATATGCTGAAATCGGATTAGCTATTTCTTCTGACGGAAAGATTTTTGACGAAAGAACAAATGAACCAATGATGATTTTACACTGACTTTATATAATCTGAATTATGGACATGATTATGTGACAAAAAGGAATAATATGCAAGGAGATGCCAAGAATGGCACTCAAGGTGGCACTCAAGGTGGCACTCAAGATAAATTACAGGAACAGATCTTTGATATGATAAAAGAAAATCCTAAAATTTCTACATCAGAAATAGCAATAAAGTTAGGCGTTGGTGTAAGAACTGTGAAGAGGAGAATTAAACAAATGTCAAATGTATCATATATAGGGAGTGGCTATAGCGGTCATTGGGAGATTAAATAGCGAAAAAAAGGCGAGCAGACAGAATTCAGATTAAAAAGGTATTTATAGCCGAAAACAATCGCAACTTATATTAGGATTCAGCAGAAATAAGTAGTATAATATCCCTATCGAACCACGAATAACATAGAAGGAGAATACGACGAATGAAATACGACTATCTCATCGTAGGAGCAGGACTTTACGGTGCTATTTTTGCACACGAAGCAAAAAAAGCAGGAAAAGCCGTTCTGGTGATCGATAAACGCCCGAATATTGCGGGAAATGTATACACAGAAGAAGTAGAAGGAATTCAGGTACATAAGTATGGTGCACATATTTTCCATACCAATTCGAAGAAAGTATGGGACTATGTAAATCAGTTTGCAGAATTTAACCGTTTTACGAATTCACCGGTTGCAAATTATAACGGAGAGTTATACTCTCTGCCGTTTAATATGTACACATTTAATAAAATGTGGGGTGTTGTGACACCGGAAGAAGCAGCAGCGAAGATTGAAGAGCAGAAGAAGGAAGCCAATATTACGGAACCGAAGAATTTAGAGGAACAGGCGATCTCTCTTGTCGGTACGGATATTTATGAAAAACTGATCAAAGGCTATACGGAAAAGCAGTGGGGACGATCCTGCAAAGAGCTTCCGGCATTTATTATCAAGCGTCTGCCGGTCCGTTTTACTTTCGACAATAATTATTTTAATGCGCTTTATCAGGGAATTCCGGTTGGAGGCTACACGAAGATGGTTGCGCATATGTTAGAGGGTGTGGAAGTCCGCCTGGATACAGACTATCTGGCTGACAGGGAGACTTTTGATGAGATGGCAGATAAGGTTGTCTATACGGGTGCGATTGATGCATACTTTGATTATAAGCTTGGAACCTTAGAATACCGGTCAGTCCGTTTTGAGACGGAATTGCTGGATATGCCGAATTTCCAGGGAAATGCAGCAGTGAATTACACAGATGCAAAGACTCCTTGGACAAGGATCATTGAGCACAAATGGTTTGAGTTCGGCAAGGATGCTAAGGGCAATGACTTAGAGAAGACAGTGATCTCAAGGGAATATTCTTCCGAATGGAAGCCGGGCGATGAACCATATTATCCGGTGAACGATGAAAAGAACGGTGCACTGTATGCACAGTACAGAGAGCTGGCAGAAAAAGAAAATCGTGTGATCTTTGGCGGACGTCTCGGAGAGTATAAGTATTATGACATGGATCAGGTGATCGCAGCGGCATTAGATGCAGTGGAAAAGGAATTGAATTAGATGGATACAAGGCTATATATAGTAGTCCCGTGTTACAATGAAGAGAAGGTTTTGCCGATCACATCGAAGATGTTTTTGGAAGAGTTGAATCTTTTGATCGGAAAGGGAAAGATAAGCTCAGACAGCAGGGTCTTATTTGTCAATGATGGCAGCAGGGATGCAACATGGGAAATGATCAGGACACTGGCAAAAGAAGAGGAACATTTTATCGGAATCTGCCAAAGCCGTAACAGAGGACATCAGAATGCGGTATTGGCAGGTCTGATGGAAGCAAAGGATGTGGCAGATATTACGATCTCAATCGACTGTGACGGGCAGGATGACATTGGTGCAATGGAAGCGATGGTAGATGCTTACCATGATGGCTGTGAGATCGTCTATGGTGTGCGCAGCAACCGTGACACGGACACTTTTTTTAAACGTTTTACGGCGCAGTCTTTTTATAAAGTATTGAATAAGATGGGAGCAGAGGTTGTTTATAACCATGCAGATTACCGGCTGGTATCTTCAAGGGTGCTGCAGGAGTTTGCCAATTTTAAAGAAGTAAATCTGTATTTGCGTGGGATGTTTCCACTTGTCGGATTTAAGAGCACCAGCGTCTATTATGAGCGTCATGAACGTCTTGCAGGAGAATCCCATTATCCATTATCGAAGATGCTGTCATTGGCGTTTGACGGGATCACAAGCCTTAGCGTAAAACCGATCAGTGTGATTACAGGACTTGGTCTTTTTGTATCGGTATTAAGCTTTATCGGTGTGATCTGGGCAATCGTAAGCCAGGTGATGGGAAGAACAGTTCCGGGATGGTCGAGTACAGTGTGCATCGTCTGCTTTATGGGTGGTATCCAGCTGATCTCGCTTGGTGTCCTTGGTGAATATATTGGCAAGATTTATATGGAAGTGAAGGCAAGACCGAGATATATCATCAGTGAACGCACCTGGGAAGAAGACGAAAGCAGAGGCTGTGATGATACGAGATCAGAGGATAATTTATCATCTGACAAATAGAAAAAGAATAGAGATTACAGCACGGAATGCGTGCAGATTAAGAATGTAAGGAGAATAAGAACGTGGAAAGAGTCGTACCTGTGATCATACACCATGAAACCGGTGAAAAACCGCAGTCTGGTGGAAAAAAGAATCAGGAATATTTAAAGTATGCCGTGATACAGGCCAAAAAGTATAATGAAAAGGTGGTACTGTTAGGCGATAAGTATAACAAGCAGTGGTGTGATGACTGGCACAATGCAGATGATTTTGTTACAGACAAGTGGAAGGAATTCCTGGAAGTATTTGTGAACTGGTCTCCGTATCCGAAAGCATGGGCAGAAGGCATTTTTAAACGCTTTTTCCTGATTTTGGAATATCTGGAGAGATACGGATATGAAGACTGCGTGCTGATTGACAGTGATGTGTTGATTTATTTTGACGCAAGCAAGTATGAACCGTTTTTACACTGCAAGACAGCACTGGAAGTACCGTTAAATCAGGATATTGATGTGTTATGGAAAGGCAATGGCTATAAATGGAAGGCTTGTGCCGGTGTTGCGTATTTTACAAAGCAGGGACTGATCGAATTTACCGATTACTGTATTGATATTTATAAAAATCACAGGGAGATTCTGCTTGAAAAATGGGATATCCATGAAAAATATAAGATTTATGGCGGCATCAATGAGATGACAGTCCTGTATCTGTGGTGCAGACAGCTTCCGGAAGGAGAGTTTTTAAATCTTCTGAAAGAGGATGAAAACCATGCAGTGGTTGATAATTTTATTGGAATTTCAACCGGATATTTGGATGACCAGTACGAATATGATAAGGTATTCAATTTGAAGAAGATGCACTGGGAGAATGGAAGAGCTTATTGCTATACGGCAAAGGAACATGAAAAACATTATTTCCTGGGACTGCATTTTGGGGATGTGACGAAGATTTTTATGCAGGGTGTTTGTGAAAAGAACCGATTTACGTTGGATGCAAAGCTTCAGAAGCTGGCATGGAAGCTGCGTTCGAAGCTGGCAGATATTAAGCATGGAAATACAAAGCTTCAACAGAAGATGAAGTTAAAACAGGCGGAGAAGGGGAAAAATGAGTAAAGAGAGAAGATCAGGATTTGAATTATTACGGGTGCTTTGTATTGTGGGGATTATCGTGATGCATACGTTTCCGGGAGTCGGGGAGCATGCATCGGTATTTAACCGGGAAATGAACGTACTTGCGAATTCGGTATTTAATACGGCAGTAACATGCTTTGTTCTGATATCAGGATATTTTGGCATACAATTTCGGATGAAAAAGCTGATCGAGCTGGATCTGATGGTAATCTGTTTTTCTGTGTTAAGTACGGTCGTAATGGGAAATTATGGAATGAAGGCACTTGTGAAGGCATGTATGCCGGTGATTACAAGACAGTATTGGTTTATCAGTTGCTATTTTGCACTGTGCATTTTAGCTCCATGCTTGAATCTGATTGTAGAAAAGCTGACGAAGGAACAACTTGGAAAGATGTTATTCGTAATGCTGCTCATTTTCAGTGTGATTCCGACCTTTGCCATGCGGGATATTATGATGGATGCCGGAAAAGGGTTATTTGATTTTGTGATGATTTATTTCCTGGGAAGATATATCGCGCTTTATGCTGCAAAATCTTACAAATGCAAGCCGTTGGTCGTAGGGATTACGTTCTTGGTGGGGCTGATTTTTGTCCTTGATAGTGGACTGACTCTCCATAAAGGTGTGATTTATGGCACATTTTCCAGAGACTGCTCTATTTTTATTATCTGGGCATCCGTGCTGATCGTATTGCTGTTCCGCGAGATGAGGTTTGTAAGCCCGGCAGTAAACCGGATCGCGAGCAATGTCCTGCCGGTTTATGTATTGGATGAAATGCTGCGTTTTATTTTGAGCAAGTGGATAAAGCTGGACAAGTTTGCCACAGAGTGGTATCTTATCCTGGTAGTATTTTTATATGCAGTGGTCGTGGTTGTATTTGCAATGGGGATAAACGAACTTAGAAAAGCAACGATCGGAAGACTGGATCCAATGATCAGTGAGCTTATTAACAAAGTATTACAAAAAATAAAAACAGGTTTTATTATATTATTGCAAAAAGCCGGAAAGATTTTTTTGGTTGAACGTTAGTAAAAGATAAAGAGGCAGATTATGGGACTTACAAAGACAGACAGGATCAGTAAAATAAGTGAATATCGGAATGCATTGATGGGAGCAGCCATTTTGTGGGTTATGTGCCATCATAGTGGTTTTTTCTTTCCATATCATGTGCTGAACAGGTTTTGTGAAATTGGTTATGCAGGAGTTGATATATTCATGTTTTTGTCAGGTCTTGGAGTCTATGTATCCCTGAATAAGAACCCGGATACAGCCTCTTTTTATAAAAGGCGTATCGAGCGTATCCTGCCGGCCTATCTACCGGTACTGCTTATATGGCTTATCGCAAATTGGCCACAGGGTGAAACAGCGATCATTCCCGGCTTTGTGATCGGGAATCTGACCGGAATTGCCTATTGGCTCAATATGCAGTATTTTAACTGGTATATTGTTGCATTGCCAACTTATTATTTTTTGGCACCATTGTTATGTGGAATTGTAAGACAGGGCGATAAGAAGAAAACATGCCGGTTATTAGTAACCCTGTTATTGATCGGAACCTGCTTTTTCTATGTGAATCAGCTGATCATGGTTTCCAGATTTATTGTATTTGTTTTCGGAATGATTGCCGGAAGATGGCTCTGTACAAAGAAGGAACTCAGTAGGAGACAGGAATATGCTGCTTATGTGATAATGGCAGCCGGTTTTATACTGTATGAGGCAGCTGTGATCTGGATCCCGGAAGATGTTGGTAATATTGGACTTTTCTGGTATCCGTTTGCTGCGATCGTTCCGGGACTTTGTATCCTTTTAACGAGAGTTTTTTCTATTCTGGCGAAGTGGAAGATAGGAAAAAGAGCTCTCTCCATACTTTCGTATATTGGAAAAAGCTCTTTTGAAATCTATCTGGTCCATATTTTAGGATTCGATGTACTGAGAGAATATACGATCGGAAACATGCGGTGGCTGGCTCTGTTTCTTATGATGTTATTTATTGGCATGGCATATCATGTACTTATAACACGAGCATCAGCGTTCTTCAAAGACCGCTTCCACGCGCATGGAAGTGCCGCTTAGAGGAAGCGTGATAGAAGGTGACGTACTGTAGTCTTTTCCGTTTACGATCCATTTGATAAAAGAATGGTCTTCATCTTCCCTGGCAGTCAGCGCAACCGGGTAATCCGTATAATAGATTCCGCTCCAGTCCATGGAGTCGGAAAAGGACGGATCAATCTGGTTTAAGTGGATTGCCTGGTAGTTATCCGTCAGGCCGGACAATGACAGCGAAAGCTGGCAGGCATTGCCGGTCAGACCAAATTCTTCTGCCAGGAATGCATTGATATATTCCGGGCGTTTCTCAAAAAATTCATACCATGTCTCATTCACATCTCCATAAATTGCAACATCATCAATTTTTTCTTTTACATCAGAATAGCGGAAGTTCTCATTTTCAAGATCCAAAAACGTTGTGACAAATTGTTCACGGAACCTGTCGTTGGCAAGAAAAGAAGAAAACAGGGGTTCTTCTATCTGCGTAACAACTGCATTCGGCGGGTGATCGCGGAAGGAATTTGTCTGGTAGGATTCTGCATCGCCATAGGTTGTCATTGTGTAGTCAAGATCCATTAGGATCCAGCGCCATTTTGTATCTGCATAAGGGAAAGAAGGATCAGACACATTTGAACGCCAGAAAACGGAGTTTTTACTTTCTGAGAAATCATAATTGTTGACATAGATCTGTGTGCAGTAAAAGGTAATAAAGCTCTGCATATCTATTTGAGAGCAGACATAATCATAATTTTTCTGGATGGACAGATCGTTAGAAGTAATATAATCACGAAGCTCCTGAAATTCGTGATAGACCAGACCGGAACCATCTAACAGATCCCCATCTTTGATCACAGAGATATTATCTGCCGGAACACCATAGTGATTCTGAACGTAGTCAGCGCTGCAACGTTCCTGAAGATAGTATTTTCCCCAATATTCCCCATTTAGAAAGACAATACATGGTTCATAGTCGAGGATACCTATTTCTGTACGGTCAGAAACCAGTGAAGACAGAAACTGGCTGACGATCGAACCGCGCCGCAATAGGATTGATTTTGGATAAATACCGGGATCGAAGAATGCATAGCGGAAAGCACTGGCAGAGAAATCATATTTTTTTCTGGCATATAAGCGCAGACTTTTTCTTGAATCAGAGCGGGAAGAAGCACCATTGATACGGATTCCAAGCTCCTGGGAAAAGGTATAGTCCAGGGAAGAATCAAAGTAATCAAGATGTACTTCGCGCTCCCACTCATAACCGGACTGGCGGTAGTTCGCAGAATTATCATTCCAAGGATCTCCTCCGGCAGCAACGGTGTCTGCATAGTTCTTTCCAAGTACATAGATGCCGGTATCTTCAGAAAACATATTTTCCGGATCCGTGATCAGCGAAACGATACGATAGGTATCCGGAATGACAGATGCGGTATGGACAAAATAAGTGGCAGAGGAGACATCAGTGGAGATTCCATTACAGACAGCAATTGCCCGTATAACGGTTGCCTTGAGCTGCAGCTCATTCTCAAATCCGCTTCCAAATGGAGAAAAATCTTCCCGAATACAGTATTTGTTTGGACTGTCAGAAACATCGCTGATCAAAAGTGGTTCTGTATATCGTGTCGACTGATCGGTTGGGGTCGAGCCATCTAAGGTGTAATAAATATCAAAGCCATCCGGGGCTGAAAGCTCGAGATAAAAATCTTCCTGAAAAAAACCGCCTGGTACAGAGAAAGTCACTGCATAAGCAGTCTCATCAAAAGCACTGTCGGCAGCGCTTTCATCAGAGAGAGTGGCTTCTGGGCTTTCTGCGCTGTCTGAATCCGTAAGATAAGAGGGAAGCAGACAGACGGCTATGGTAACTATAAATAATACAAAAATCGTGAGCAGTTTTGTTCGTTTTTTCATAGGAAAACCTCTGGATGCAATTAAAATCTGCGTTCGCCGTCATGGTTCAGCAGGGAAACTGCTGTTACAGAAGAAAGATCAGATAAGTCTCTGATCAGGGATGGTTCATCCTTGCACTTGATCTCAAAGATGACATCAAAACCACGGGTGGTCAGATTCTGGGATTTTGTTTTATAAGTAACCTGATGCGCTTTCAGTATGTCTTCTACCTGAGCAAAAGAGTCATAGCCGGAACAGTTTAAAATGAGCAGGCTGGCGGCTTTAGGACTTGGAAAATAGTCTAAAACAAAAATCAGTATCGTGATCACAAGGGAAGTGATCAGTGCGATGGAATATAATCCGGCTCCACAGATAATGCCGACACTGATGGACCAGAATAAAAAGACGAGGTCCATGGAATCCTTAATGGCATTACGGAAACGGATAATGGAAAGTGCACCGACCATACCAAGGGAAATAACAAGGTTAGACTGGATCGCAAGGACGATCGCACCGGTAATCACAGACATCAGAGCAATGGATTTATTAAAATCCCTGGAATAGAAGCTGTTCTTGCAGGTGAATCTGTAAATATAGAAAATGTAGATCGCAAGCACGATCATAAAGCAGAAAGCAATGATAATACGCGTCATGGAAAGGTCAGAAGAAAAATTCTCCAACACCGATTTTTTGATCATATCCTGTGTACTCATAAAAATAAAAATCTCCTTTGTAAAATGACATATTAAAAGCCGTAGATCAGATTGGAAGACTGACGGCATAGATAGTATTTGGAAAATGAGGTGTGCCGAAGCGTATTGATTTCGATTGCCTGTGCAATAAAATCAGGGAGCAGCTCATCATATTTTACTTCAAGCACATGCATGTGAGGTTCCAGCACCGGAATTAACATCAGGTCCGGATTGTAAAAATCATTCAGCCGGTATGAACCTGCAATGTTCCGGTCTAAGGTGATGCGGACATTTCCGATAGGATGTACGAATGCCGTGCGTTCATAATCCACGATCACCCGTGGACGCAGTAGTTGCAGATGCTCTTTCAAAAAGACCTGCTGTTGTGCAGCGGAAGCATTTGCGGCAGGGGGAAGGGTATCCCCGTTTAAGATGGAATCACAGAGCTCCCTCGTGATTGGAAAAGAAGTCTTTTTTGTTTTTGCATGTTTCTTTTCCTTGATCTCAAAGGAAATCTTGCTGTCTGAGCAATTATAAATGCGGATGCGGTATTTTTTTCTTTCATCGATACCTGCTTCATTTTCATGAAAGCAGTCATCGTTTATCGTATCAAAATATACGCTTCGGATATGATAGCAGTCATCCGTCTGATGTGCATCCGGCCGCATAATGGCATTAAGCCGGTGCCGTATCAGGGCAAGCTCATAATCCGAGCACAAAAACTTTAGTTCTTCGCGGTACTCCATAATAAATCTCCTGATGATTGTGATAAGGTCTGCAAGGTCTGCTATTTAAGCGGTATAAGCAAATTGCACAAAAAAAATATTTCAGGTTTTATTGTGCAAAGCATTTCAATATGAAGCGATGAGCTCGTCGAGGTAGTGAAGCAGGTAGTAAGAGCGGTTTTCCAGGTAGGCGGAAAAATCTTCCAGCGTATCGGCGTCGAGCGCATCGGAGCACTCACTGATCACTGCCTCTAACGTATCAGCATCGGATAATTTCCTGCAAACGGAACGAACGGCCTGTGAAAAATCTTTGCGGAACGAAGCATTTTCCATAAGGGAGGAAAAGAAAGCATCATGCTGCATCAGATAATCAAAGCTGTTTGTAGTCACACCCTGATCGAGCATGTACTGTTCTAAAGTACTGTCGAAGGAGTTTGCAAGGATATGCCAGGAATCCTCGTCTCCATTGCGCCATACTACGCAGTTTTTGTAAGGTGCATAGTCTGAATTGCCCAAAAAGAGCTGATACGCATAATATGTTTCGTAGCTGCTTAGATCAAGGTTTGCGGTAAGCTTTTGATAGTTGTCATCATCGGACAGATCCGAGGAAGAGGCAAAGCTTAATAAGTTGTTGTATTCTAAGGCGGACATTCCGGATCCGGTGATCCGTTCGCCGGATTTTAAGATGGTAAGTCCGTTCGGCGTGATGCCGAAAGCATTGCTGATATATTCGGAAGAAACTGCCTCTTCAAGATAATAAGCACCCCAGTATTCCCCATTGAGAAACAGGGATACCGGCTGCACCGGAAAGCATGGATAACCAGCCGCAGCGAGCAGCGATGAGATGAAATATTCACGCTCTTTCGCAAAGCGGAGATAAAGCTTCGAAGGTGTGCTGTCAGCATAGAAGGCCGGAAAAGCAAAGCCGGGATCATCACTATATATATCGCGGTGATATAACATAAAATCCTTCTGGGCAAGCCAGTTATGTCTCGATGCGATCCGGACACCGGCAGTCTCTGAGAAGACGAATGGCGCATCGACAGAGTCTGAATAGAGCAGCGCTGCGGTGCGTTCCCATTCTTTTCCACTTTGCGTATAATTGGCATCGGCGGTAATGGAATTTGGAAAACCGCCGGATGCAACATAAGCGTCATAGGTTTTGCCGAGTGTATAAATTCCGTGGTCACCGAAGAAATCATCCGGGTCTGCAACGATAGAAAGAACCGGGATGGCTGGATAATCTGTCGCAGCTCCGAAAAAGTAAGTTGCTGTTGTGGAAACACTTCGTTTTAGATTTTTATTTACAGCAATAGCACGTACGATAATAGCGTGAGGGACGGAAGAATCCGCAAGCACGGCGTGATTTACGGTCAGATCCGGTCTCGCCGCATAGGATTCTTCCGAAATCGTCTCCGAAGAAAGCGAGATTGGTCCGGTGTAGCGTGTGGAATCCGTTGTTGGCATGGAACCGTCCGTTGTATAGTAGATCTCGCAGTCTTTCTCACAGGTAATAGAGAGATCAAAGGCATTTTTATAAAGTCCTGAATCCGCAGAAAAAACCGGAGAAGCGATTTTTTTGGATACGGAAAGCAGTTTTCTGGCAGCTGCATTGGTGTAGCCCGGAGTCCCGGAAGCAGTCTGCCAGGTGAAAGAGCCATCGTCCACTCTGGAATAGGTAAGGTTATAGTCTGCGGACGGAATAGATACATGATCTACGGTCTTGGAGACAGAATTTTTTAAGTAAAGTGTTTCGCCGTTTTTCGATAAGGAAAACGGAACGGAAAGAGTAAGGCTGTCACCGGCTGCCACGGTGGTATTTAAGCTGTGGTAAAGCAGGGCATCGGCATTGTCATCGCGCAGAAGCAGAAGATAGGCGCCCGGCTCCAAGGTGATTTCCGGAAACGTAAAACCGGAGCTTTTGTCTCCTTTTGTTGTAAAAGTCCACTTGTCTAAGGAAACAGAAACAGAAGAAGCATTATATAATTCAATATAATCACTGTATTTTTCAGGATCAGTACTTGTCTTGATAATGGAAAAATTATTGGAACATACTTCGTTGAACACAACTGTGGTGTGTTTGCTTGAATAACTGGTAAGGACTGCAAGAAGAATGGAACACACACACAGCAAAGCTGTCACGAAAAGTATCTTTTTTTCTGGTGTTGGTTTCATAGGAATTCCTTTAGAAAAAATTAATAACTTATTAAAAAATCTTTAAGATTATAACATTATCGACATAAAAATGCAATAAAACGGGAAAATTCGGGCGATATATGAAGAAAAATAACCGGTATGAGTGGAAATTTGAGTGAAAATATTGTAGAATTAACAGGATAATAGATAATAACGCGTCAGGGGATAACATGAGCGAGAAGAAATTTAATATCTGGAAAATAATAATGGCACTGGGGATGCTGTTGGCTTTCCTCAGTTTTTTTCTGACACAGAAAAAGGAACTGCAGGTGTATACCTACGCAGGCGAGGATGTTCCGTACAACTATTTTGATGAAGAAGATGCGCAGCCGATCACACACATGGTGAATTTGAAAAGAGGATCCTATCATGTCATGGTAGATTATGAGACAGAAAGCGAAGCCTCCTGTGAGACTTTTATGACCAGATCTTATGGACAGACTGGTGGGGATGTCGTCCTTTTTGTAAAGGAAAATAATCAGCAGGATTATGAGATCATGCTGTATGGAAATGCAGACAACTATTATCTTATGTCAGCAAGCCCGGATCTTGCGATTTCAAAGATTACATTTACGGAGACGAGAAAGTATTACAGGGTACTGAGTTTTATAGCGTTCTTGGTATTTTTTACAGGATTTGCCGCAGTTTCCTTAAAGAAGAGTGGAAAGTGGGACGCCTTACCAGGGGAAAAGAAGCAGGTACTGTTTTTTATCGTGGCAATCGGTATCCTTTCATCTGCTCCGTTATTTACAAATTATTTATGGACCGGCTCGGATGATCTTCGATTCCATCTGATGAGGATCGAAGGACTTTCAGAAGGCATAAGACGGGGATATCTTCCTGTGAAGATGCAGCCATTGTGGCTCAATGACCATGGATATCCGGTATCTGTGATGTATGGAGATTTGCTATTGTATATCCCGGCAGCCATCCGCCTGATCGGATTCCCGTTACAGACCGCATATAAGTGTTATGTTTTTCTGATCAACATTCTGACAGCAGCAGGTTCTTATTGTGTTGGAAAAACAATTTCCGGCAGCTGGAAAAAAGGACTGGTCCTCAGCTTTTTATATACGTTTTCTGTATACCGGATCATGAATTTGTATTACAGAAGCGCACTTGGAGAATTTACAGGCATGGCGTTGCTGCCATTTATCTTTCTCGGCTTGTGGAAGCTTTTTCACAGCCAGTCCAAAAAGGAGACAGACCGTAGCCTGTTATTATTGCTGGTCAGCTATACGCTGTTGCTGGAGTCGCATTTGCTGAGCTTTATGATGGCAATTGTTTTTTCCGTGTTTTATTGCCTTTTAAATTGGAAGGCATTTTGTAAGAATTTTCTGCCGCTTGTAAAGACTGCGGTTGTAACGATTATTTTAAATCTTGGCTTTTTGGTCCCGATGCTTGATACGATGGCAAAGGAAAGCATGACAACGATCGATAATGACCGGTTTAACATGCAGGAATGGGGACTTCACATTCCGCAGATTTTCCAGATGTTTTCTATTTCAACAGAAAACAGTGGATATTATACAGCAGGGCAGGGAATTCTTGATGAGCGTCTGATGGGAGTAGGAATTGCTTTTGGTGCAGTTCTTGTACTGTATATATGGCAGCTGGTGACTGGTTATAGGCAAGTGGAAGAGAATCTTGGAAAAGAAGGGCTTGGACAGTCAAAGAAGTTGTTTTTCCTGACGATGCTGTGTGTATTTATGACAACATATCTGTTCCCATGGAAATGGATCGAGGGGATTCCGGGTATTGGGTCTTTTCTGGCACCTTATCAGTTCGCATGGCGCTTCACACAGATGGCGCTTGTATTTGGTCTGATGCTTGGTGCATATACCTTCAAAAATCTGGACACTGTAGTAAAAGAGGGGACAAAGACTGCCGTTCTAACGACAATTTGCATCCTTGCATTGATAACAGGAAGCTTTAGCATGGAAGCCCGCATGCAGGGAACGACACCAATGTATGTGACCGGAGCCGGAGGGCTGGATACAAGACTTGCGGTAGCAAATGGAGAGTATCTGCCTGAAAATACATATGCCGTTATGATAAACCGGGACAGACCGGAGCCGGAGGAAGGTTGTATTGTAACTGGCTTTGCAAAAGAAAAGGGCGTTATGACGATCTGGTGCGAGAATCCGTTGGACAGAGATGCTTATGTGAAGGTGCCGGTGATCGCTTACCGAGGTTATCATGCTGTGAGTCCGGAATATGGTATGGAATTCTACATATCAAAGGATTATCAGAATGTGGCGATGGTCATTGTACCAGCTGGTTACAACGGAACGATCAAAGTGTATTTTAAGGAACCGAAGCTATGGCGGCTTACCGAAATGATATCAATTATAACAGCGATTTTGCTTGTAATTTTTTTATGGAAAAAGAAGAATAAGAAAGGCGGATTATAAAAATGAAAGTAGTTATTTTAGCAGGCGGACTTGGAACAAGAATCTCAGAAGAATCACATTTAAAACCAAAGCCAATGATCGAGATCGGTGGACAGCCGATATTATGGCATATCATGAAGGAATATTCCTACTATGGCTTTAATGAGTTTGTAATCTGCGCAGGATATAAGCAGCATGTCATTAAGGAGTATTTTGCAGATTATTACCTGCACCGTTCGGATGTTACCTTTGATTTTTCCAAAGAAAATGCCATGATGATCCACAATAATGTGGCAGAGCCATGGAAGGTTACGATCGTTGATACCGGCCTGAATACATTAACCGGTGGAAGAATAAAAAGAGTAAAAGATTATATCGGTGATGAGACGTTTATGCTGACTTACGGTGACGGAGTATGTGATGTAAATATCAGAGATCTGTATGAATATCACAAGAAGAATGGAAAGCTTGCCACTATGACAGCAATCCAGCCTGGCAGCCGTTTTGGTACACTGGATATCGATCCGGAAGCTGGCGCGATCCGTGCATTTGCAGAAAAGAGAAAAGAAGATGGCGGCTGGATCAATGGCGGCTATATGGTATTAGAGCCATCTGTGATCGATTATATCGAAGGAGACCAGACTACATTTGAGAGGGAGCCGTTAGAGAGACTGGCAGCAGAAGGACAGCTTCAGGCATACCGTTATGACGGATTCTGGCAGTGTATGGATACACTCCGCGATAAAACACAGTTAGAAGAGCTGCTTGAGAAGAATAGTGCACCATGGAAGGTATGGAACGAATAATGGACTGGACATTTTATAAAGGAAAAAAAGTATTGATAACAGGACACACGGGATTCAAGGGATCCTGGATGTGTAAAGTGCTTCTGATGCAGGGGGCAGAGGTGATCGGATATGCATTAAAAGCTCCGACAGAGCCGGCGCTTTTTGACCTGCTCGGACTGGAACAGAAGATGACCTCGATCGAAGGGGATATCCGCGATTTAGAGCATTTGAACAAAGTGTTTGACCAGTATCAGCCGGAGATCGTGATCCATATGGCTGCACAGCCGATCGTAAGGGAAAGCTATGCCAATCCGGTATACACCTATGATACGAATGTGATGGGTACGGTCAATCTGTTAGAAGCAGTAAGGCTTCACAAATGTGTGAAGTCTGTAGTAAATGTAACAACGGACAAGGTATACAAGAATAATGAGTGGGAATGGGGATATCGTGAAAATGATATTTTAGATGGTTATGATCCATATTCTAATTCAAAATCATGCTCTGAGCTGGTAACCAATTCTTACAAGAAATCCTTTTTCCAGACGGAGGAAGTAGCGGTATCGACCTGCAGAGCCGGAAATGTCATTGGCGGCGGTGATTTTGCAGCAGACCGTATTATCCCGGACTGTGTACGGGCGCAGATCGCAGGAAAGGAGATTCTTGTGCGTAATCCGTATTCCACAAGACCATACCAGCATGTGTTAGAACCAGTGTGTACCTATCTGGAGCTTGCAAGTCTGCAGTATATGGAGAAAGAACGTTATGAAGGTTCCTATAATGTAGGACCGGATGAGTGTGACTGTGTAACAACCGGAGAGCTTGTCGATCTGTTCTGCAAATTGTGGGGAGAGAAGGCATCCTGGAAGGATCTTTCCGAAAAAAATGCACCGCATGAAGCAGGCTTCTTAAAGCTTGACTGTTCAAAGATCAAACAGAAGCTTGGCTGGAAACCGAGGTGGCACATTGAGGATGCAGTGGAAAAGAGTGTTGCATGGAGCAAGGCTTACCTGGCAGGTTCCGATCTCAATGAAGAGATGGAAAGACAGATAAAAGAGTATTTACAGTAAATGACGAGGAGTGATCGAATGAAAAAGGTAATCGTATCCGGGGCAAATGGTTTTGTCGGAGGGGCAGTCGTAGAAGAATTGCTGGCAAATGGAATTTCGGTCGTAGCATTGGTTCATGATCCTAAGACATGCAGATTCAAAGAGACAGAACAGTTAAAGATTTATAAATTTTCCCTGGAGAATGCATGGGATGTAAAAGATATTTTAAAAGAAGAACAGGCAGAGGTATTTTACCATTTTGCATGGATGGGTTCTGCAGGCCCGTCAAGGGCTGATACAGCACTTCAGCTTCAGAATGCACAGTGGACCGTGGATTGCTTAAGAATGGCAAAGGAAGCAGGCTGTACACGCTTCGTATGTGCAGGAAGCATTATGGAAAAAGAAACAATGGAAGCTGCTTTTAAACAGGAGAATAAACCGGGACTTGGTTATATCTATGGAAGTGGCAAGCTGGTAGCACATACGATGTGCAAATCCGTAGCAGCAGACATTGGGATAGAACTGGAATGGGCGATGATCACCAATGCGTATGGAATTGGGGAAAGAAGCCCACGTATGCTCAACACGACAGTACAGAAATGTATCCGTGGGGAAAATCCGCAGTTTACAGCAGGTACACAGAATTATGATTTTGTATACATTGACGATGTGGCGAGAGCTTTCCGCCTGATCGGGGAAAAAGGAAAACCGTTCTGTGAATATCTGATCGGTTCTTCCACGGCAAGACCATTAAAAGAATTCTTACTGGAAATGAAGGATGCAATCGCACCGGAACTGGATTTTATTTTCGGAGATATCCCATACACAGGAGTGAATCAGCCATTAGAGGATTTTGACTGCTCTAAGTTGGAAGCAGATACCGGTTTTAAAGCAGAAGTCGGATTTGCAGAAGGATGCAAAAAAACAAGGGATTGGTGGGTCGAAGTACTCAGAGAGGAAAAAGAATGATACAGAAATTTGAATTTGAACAGACAGAAATAGAAGGTCTTATAAAAGTAACTCCGTTTAATGCAGATGATATCCGTGGATGCTTTACAAAAGATTATTCCAAAGAAATCTTTGAACAGAACGGGATCAAGCATGATCTTGCGGAAGTATTTTATACCACTTCTTACAAAGGCGTGATCAGGGCACTGCATTTCCAGAGAGAGAAGCAGCAGCCAAAGCTGGTCAGATGCATCAGCGGACATGTCTATGATGTGGTAGTTGATCTCAGAAAAGACAGTCCTACTTTTAAAAAGTGGCTTGGATTTGACCTGATCGGGGAAAAACACAATGAGATTTTAGTGCCGGCAGGCTGTGCACATGGATATCTCGTATTAGAGCCTTCCATCGTAAGCTATAAATGTGCAGAAAAGTTTTACGGTGAATATGATGATGGAATCATGTGGGATGACAAGGACATTGCAGTAGAATGGCCGATCGAGAAGGTTGGTGGAATGGAACACATCATACTGGCAGACAAAGATAAGAATCTGCAGACGTTCCAGCAGTTTATGGATAATTATGGAGGCTTTTAATGGAAGCGGGACGAAAAAAAATAAGTATGGTGATACCAACTTATAATGAAAAAGATAATATTTTTGATGATTATAATCGTTTAAAAGGCATTATGGACCGTGATCTGAAGGATTATGATTATGAAATGCTCTTTATTGATAATTTTTCAAATGACGGAACAAGAGAAGAGCTTCGGATCCTTGCTAAAAAGGATAAAAATGTAAAAATTATTTTAAATGGCAATAATTTTGGCTGGATGAGGTCTTCTTTTTACGGAATGACCCAGACGACAGGAGACTGTACGGTGCTGCTTGCAGCAGATATGCAGGAGCCGCCGGAGGTGATGGTCGACTTTGTAAGGGAATGGGAAAAAGGTTATAAGGTTGTGATCGGAATTAAGAGCAAGAGTAAGGAAAACAAGCTGATGTATTTCCTGCGGAACTGTTATTATAATTTCCTTGAAAAGATCACAGAAAACCATCACATTAAGCAGTTTATGGGCTTTGGACTCTATGATAAGGATTTCATTGAGATCTTAAGAAAGTTAGATGATCCGGTACCATATTTCCGCGGTATTGTTGCGGAACTTGGATATAAGATGAAGAAGATCGAATATGTCCAGGAGCGAAGAAAAAAAGGAAAGACACATTTTAACTTTTTCAGAATCTACGATCTTGCCATGTTAGGGATCACTTCCTATTCAAAGGTTTTAATGAGAATTGCAACGTTACTCGGATTTGGAATTTCCGGGATCTCAATTGTGATCGCAATCGTAACTTTTATCTTAAAAGTATTCCGGATCATCAACTATCCGGTAGGTATTGCAGCGATTAGCATAGGGGTGTTTGCACTTGGCGGCATCAATCTGTTTTTCATTGGTCTGGTGGGAGAATACATTCTGAATATGAACACCAGAATCATGAAGAGACCACTGGTTGTAGAAGAAGAACGGATCAATTTTGACGAATAGGAATTGAAAAAATGTTAGAATCGATGAAGAAAAACGGAAAGGGTATGATCTTGATGCTCTGCTCTGCGATCTGTGCCTGTACAGGACAGATTTTATGGAAGATTTCCGTGCAGGATGAGCTGAATCTGCTGATCGCGGTCATTGGATTTGGACTGTATGGATTAGGGGCATTATTTATGATCATTTCCTACAAATTCGGAAAGCTTTCTGTGCTGCAGCCGATACAGAGTGTGAATTATATACTGAGTCTGTTTTTGGGAGCGCTCGTATTTCAGGAAGCGATCACAGGAAAGAAAATTATCGGAGTTGTAATTATTATTATCGGAGTATTATGCATAGCCGGAGGTGATAAGGAATGATCAAATATTTACCACTTGTACTGGCAATGACAGTAACGGCGGCTTTTGCATCACTTTTTTTGAAAAAGGCATCCGGGAAACTGAATTCTCTTGTGACGCTTTTATTAAATAAAGATATTTATATTGGCGGAGTCTTATACTGTCTGGCAGCGCTGATCAATATTATTGTATTAAAATTTTTAGATTATTCGATCGTAATGCCTCTTGGAGCACTTACTTATGTGTGGACGATGATCATCTCAGCTTTGATTTTAAAAGAAAAGGTTTCAAAGCAGAATATTGTTGGTGTGTTTTTGATTATTTTAGGGGCAGCAGTGATCGCATTGTAGAGCGGAAGAAATGCAGACTGTGTTTGTCGGAAGATAAAAAGAAAGTTTCCTGGTTTCATTGTGCAGGGCATTCCGATGAGCCTCTGAAAGCGAACATCGTGTTCAGCAATGGCTTCCACGATGTTTGAGTCTCATCTTCATTGCACAAGGAGAAACCCGGAAACTTTCTTTGATCTTCCGACCGATATACGTTACTGGGATTGACTTTGGAATAATGAACAGATACTGAAAAGGATACAAAATCATAACTTGGGTGAATGAGAGCGGATATGCAATAAGGAGGTATAAAAGATGAAATATGCCTACAAAAATGGAGTGATTTTAAATGGAACGAAGGACATGCAGCCGGAAGAAGGGAAAATGATCCTGACAGACGGTGAAATGATCACGGACATTGTGCCGGCAAAAACGGTGCTGGAAGAAGAGTATAAGGAGATTGACCTGCACGGCTGTTATATTATGCCGGGACTGATCAATATGCATGTTCATCTTGCAGGAAATGGCAAGCCGCAGAAAAAACAGCGTGATAATGAAAAGCTGGTAAAAACACTGATGGGAACGCCGCTTTCCCGTGCAATTACATATAAGGTTGTTGCAGGATTTGCAAGGGAAGAACTTTTAAGCGGTGTGACAACGATCCGTACCGTGGGAGGACTTGGCGCTTTCGATACAAAGCTCAGGGATGAGATTGCGGCAGGAAAGAAAGTCGGACCAAGGATCCTTGCTGCCAATGAGGGAATTTCCGTTCCGGGAGGACACATGGCTGGTTCTGTGGCGGTTGCAGCAGACAATATTGCAGAGGCGCTTGCCCAGGTGGAAGAAGCAAGAAAAGAGAATGTGGATCTCATTAAGCTTATGGTTACAGGCGGAGTACTGGATGCAAAGGAAAAAGGTGTTCCGGGTGAACTGAAAATGCCGCCTGAAATGATCAAAGCAGTCTGTGAGAGAGCACACGGTCTTGGATATAAAGTAGCAGCCCATGTAGAGTCCCCGGAAGGAGTGCGTGTTGCACTGGAAAATGGTGTTGATTCGATCGAGCATGGAGCAAAAATGGACGCTGAGATGATCGGCCTGTTTAAAGAGCGCGGTGCATTTTTGTGCACAACGCTTTCTCCGGCACTTCCATATGCCCTGTTTGACCGTTCCATTACGAATGCGAGTGAAGTGGAGCAGTTTAATGGAAATGTTGTTTTTGAAGGAATTATTGATTGTGCAAAACAGGCACTTGAAAACGGCATTCCGGTCGTGCTCGGAAATGATGTTGGCTGTCCATGGATCACACAGTATGATTTCTGGAGAGAACTGTATTATTTCCAGAAGTATGTAGGTGTATCTGCCGCGTTTGCACTTTATACTGCAACCGGACGCGCCGCAGAGCTTGCTGGCATCGGCGACATCACGGGAACGCTTGAAAAAGGTAAATGTGCAGATATGATCGTGACATCAAAAAATCCGCTCGAAGATCTGCGCGCACTGCGCCACATTGACATGGTCGTCACAGGCGGAACCGTGATCGAACAACCGAAGGTAAAAATCAATCCGGTTGTGGAGACAGAACTGGACAAGTTTTTATAAAAGATTGTCAGCCGGGAAAAACACTGACAAACTATAGAAAATGATGCAGGAGTGAACAGGCTTCTGCGTCATTTTTTTGTATAAAATATTTTTTGCTAAAAGAATTGATTGTAAATGCTGTTACTCATCGCGCTTACAGTATTACTGGTACAGATATTCAGATAAAAATGTTTGATGACCATATAATAGTAGAAAGCCCGGGAAAACTTCCGGGACTTGTAAGAGCGGACAATATTCGTTTCACACATTTTTCCAGAAACCCTAAGATTGCAGAGTTTTTAAAAAATTATAAATTTGTAAAAGAATTTGGCGAAGGTGTTAATCGTATGTGTAATGAGTTGGAGCAGGTAGGATTAAAAGATCCTGTTTATCATACAAATGCTTTTATGTTGCAGGCGGTTATTTACAATTCAAAAGTGGGAAAAACTATTGTTGAAAAAACCGCTGATTCACTAAAAGAGTTAGCGCTTGCAACTAGTAAGTCGTTGATTGATTCTCAAAAGTCGGCGATTGGCGAGGAAAAGTCGGCGATTGGCGAGGAAAAGTCGGCGATTGGAATGATAAAGTCGGCGATTGAGCAGCAGAAATATAATGAACCTTCGAAGGCAAATATTCTTAAGGTGTATGATGAAATAGAGAAAAATCAGATTTTTGGCACAAAAGAAATAAAAGAAATACTTGATTGCTCACCATCCACAGCAAGAGCAGTCATGACAAAACTTAGAGATATGAAAGTTGTTAAAGCGATAAATGGTAAAGGAAAGGGAAAGTATGTATTTATAGAATAAATCGCAGCCTTGTAAAAAATCATCCTTCAGCACTGTCAGAATATGATATATCCGCAGTTACTGAAGGAAGTAATAGAAAGCCGGTTTTATGAAGCAGATTATAAAAATATAACACAAAAACTCTTGTATGAAGATGTCAGTTACGAGTATGTAGTTCAAAACGGGATTTCAGTTGTAGCACAATCGGATGTGTTTGCGCACAGAAACTGATTTTATTTCAATACTACCCGGTTCGGTGCCGTTGTAAAATCAAACACCTGCTTCCCTTCTGTGAGCAGGTTCGCCTTAAAAGAAGATGCAGGATAATCCGGACTGTCTGTAATGCCGGCCGGTGCATCAAAAAAGAAAACATCTGCATTGCACAACGAATAAAAATCTTCGCTGAGCGACCAGTTGCCATGGTGCCCTACCTGGATATACTTGCATGAAAGCTGGTCGGCAGAGAGTGACGCCCGCAGATAGCCTTCCATATTGTACTTAATATCGGAGCAGAAGAGCATACGGTCTTCTGCTCCTGAGATCATAAGCATCAGAGAAGCATTATTCTGATAGTCTTCTTCATCCCCACAATTAGCGATTACGTCACCATCGAATGCATTATAGACATCGACGGTAAGTCCGTTTAAGTTCAGATGATCGCCCCGGCGAAGATGGACAAGATTCGGTGCATCATAAGTCAGTGCATAAAAAGTGTCCATGATCGAGATGTCATCATAAGGCTCACCCATTTCTGAGATAAAATCATAATCATAGCTATTGTCATAAAGTGTGACAATCTCAATATTCTGCGGATCCTTTAAGATTTCATTCAGTGCTCCGGCGTGATCCTGATGTGGATGTGAGAGAAACCATCCGTCTACAACATTTCCATGCTGCGCGATCACTGCGCGTACAGCTTCGGCATTTCCAGCCCAGCCGCCATCTATGATATAAAAAGCAGCTTCATTTTCAATCGTATAAAAGCTTCCATGCTGTCCGGTGGCATCTGCATACTGCGTCACAAGATAATCAGTGGACAGATCATATTCCTGACCAAGAGAGTCTGTACCGGTTAAAGCACGGGCATCTTTCCTATTCTGCAAAAAAATACCGCCTGTCAGCAAACATGCTGCCGCACCAAGAAGGATTGCCTGTGTCAGATTTCTTTTTTTCATAAATTATGTACCTCGTATTCTAAAGTAATCGTGTATTATATTATATGTGAAAATTGCCTATAAAAGCAAAGAAAATCTCTTAAGAATTATTTAATTTTAAATACATATTCCATATTAAGGACAGGATGTGTTATAATAAGTTCAAGTTGTACAAATACAAGTGAAGAGAGGTAGAAACAAGTGAAGAATAGACTGATTTTAGTCGGAATGACAGTGGCATTAGTGTCTGCACTTGCATTAGGCGGCTGCGGCAAGACCAAGGAGACAGTTAGCACAGATCAGACAGCTGATCAGACCGGAGAGAACGGTGATGGTGATACATCAGATGGTGATGTGACAGGAGATGTAGTAGAGACAGCAGATGGAGAAGAAGCACCGGATGGATACTACTTCAACGAGCTGACACATGAGCTGACAGATATCAGCCTGAAGGATCAGAGACCGGTAGCGGTTATGGTAGATAATGAGAGCATTGCACTTCCACATTACGGACTGACACAGGCAGATGTTGTTTATGAGATGGTGAACAGTACTGCAAACGGACGCATCACCCGACTGATGTGTCTTGTAAAAGACTGGGAGAAGTTAGAACAGTTCGGAAGTATCCGAAGCACAAGACCAACCAATGTTATTCTGGCAAGCGAATGGAATGCGATCCTCTGTCATGATGGTGGACCATTCTATATTGACGAATATCTGGCACAGCCATTTGCTTATCATTTGAGTGGCGGATTCTCCCGTGTACCAAATGGTAAAGCTTATGAATATACAGAATATATCTGTAAAGGTGATCTGGAAAGCAGAGTAGAAAAATCAGATTTTGGACGTGACTATGATAAATATTATAACGGAGATCATTTTCAGTTTGCATCAGAGTCTTCACCGGTAGAATTAAGCAATGGTGAAACTGCTGATAAGATCGAACTCCCATTTCCACATAACAGCTCCACACTCAAATATGACGACAGCGATCAGCTTTATTATTATTCTGAATACGGAAAAGCCCATTTAGATCCGCAGAATGACAATGCTCAGCTGTGCTTTAAGAATGTGATCATTCAGAGCGCAGGAATGAATCAGTTAGATGAACATGGATACATGGTTTATGACGTGGTTGGTTCCGGAGAAGGATACTATATCACGAACGGAAAGGCAGAGCCGATCACATGGAAGAAGAAGAGCATCGAAGGCAAGACAACGTTTTACGATGAGAGCGGTAATGAGATTACCATCAACACAGGTAAGACCTATATCGCGATCGTTCCATCCGACAGCTGGTCTAAGCTTGTAATTGAATAAAATGAGAAATCAGGGGGCTGCCGTTTTATCGACAGCCCCTTTTACTCTGGATCAGTGAGCAGACTCCTTTTGCGAAGCAAAAACTTAAAAAGAGTCTTCGAATCGTTACTGGAACGAGGTACGAGTGAACAGTAACAGAAGTTGAGAAAAATCATCTTAAATTTTTCTTTCTTTGCTTGCAACCAAACATTTAAGGTGATAAAATGTTTAGACTGATAGAATGTGTTGTCTTCATTGAATTGTCAGACAATAATTTGACTGGGCAGCATAAAGGAAATGTCATTGGAAAAATAAAGTCATTGCTTGTTCACAGCAATGATATGACGAAGAATAAATTAAGAAATGTCCGAATTGGATAGAAGGACATGAAATCATTCAGGGGAAATCAAAAGCATGCGTGATAGCAATTTTTTTGTTGAAAAAATAAGATTTCATTTAACACAGCAGGATACTGTTTCTTTTGTTGGCTGGTATTTTGACGGAGCAGTCAAAGGCAGGAAAATCCTTGCTTATATGGGCAGGGAGGCATGTCCTGTAAAGACACAGATCCATCGCGGGGCAGACGTAAGACAGAAGTACCTTGGCAATTTTAATGAGATCAATGAGGAACTGATCGGAGAAGTGACACTCCCGGCAGAGTGGAAGAAAAAGGGAACCTTAAGCCTTTTTGTCGCGGATGGCGAGGAAAAGAAAAAAGTTTTTTCAATTTCTGCTGCCCAGCTTTCCAAGATCGAAAATCAGATGGAATATTACATTGAAAACGTGAGACGGGAGAACCAGGAACTGACCGTGATCGGCTGGTGCGTTGGAAGCTCGGATGTAACCTTTACTGTGACAGACGGGCAGGGAAACCAGATGCCGCTTCATGTGGATCATTATTTCCGTAAGGATCTGCGGGCTGTTTTCCCGGAACAGGATAAGGCTGCAAAGCCGGGATTTCAGATCAAGGCAGACCTTGGCAGATGCCAGGGAAGCAAATATGTATCGCTGATCATGGAAGATGCTTCACATCACCGCTCCAGATGCAGGGTCAGTGCAACCGGCAGTGAAAGCAGGCTGCAGCATTATGCATCGAAGGCAGAGAGCGCGATCCGCTACTTTGAGCGGAATGGCATCAGTGCGACGATCCGTAAGATCAATACAAAGGTTGGTAAAAAAGAAGCATCCAGCTATGACCAGTGGCGGGAACATTATGAGCCAAAGCCGGAAGAACTTGCGGCACAGAGAAGCAGGGTGTTTGAGTATCAGCCATTCTTTTCCATTGTGATCCCGCTGTACCGGACCAATGAGAAGTTTCTGCGCGAGATGATCGATTCTGTGAAGAACCAGACTTATACAAACTGGGAGCTGTGCATGGCAGACGGAAGCGCAGACGGCAGCCTGACCGGTATTTTAGAGCAGTATGCCGCAGAGGATGGAAGAATTCATTTTTCGACGTTAGCGGCGAATGAAGGAATTTCCGGAAATACCAATGCAGCACTGGAAATGGCACAGGGAGATTACGTTGTGCTGGCAGACCATGATGATATTTTGCCGGAAAATGCACTTTATGAACTGGCAGAAGCCTTAAATAAAGACCGTACGATTGATGTGCTGTATTCAGATGAAGATAAGATCAGCATGAATGGAAAGAAGTTTTTTGAGCCGCATTTCAAATCGGATTACAATCTGGATCTGTTATGCAGCATGAATTATATCTGTCATCTTTTTGCGGTAAAAAGAAGTTTACAGCAGAAGATCGGACTGTTCCGGCAGGAATATGACGGAGCACAGGATTATGACTTTATTTTCCGTTGCTGCGAGGCGGCCGAAAATATCTGTCACATACCAAAAATTTTGTATCACTGGCGCTGCCACATGGATTCGACAGCAGCGAATCCGGAAAGCAAACTCTATGCTTTTGAGGCCGGCAGAAGAGCAGTGGAGGCTCATTATAAGCGTGTCGGAATTCCGGCAAAAGTGGAAAATACACAATTTTACGGAATGTATCATACGGTCTATGAATGGAAGGAAGAGCCGCTTGTTACGATCCTGATCCCGAATAAGGATCATACAGAGGATCTGGATAAGTGTATTACTTCTATTTATGATAAATCAGATTACCATAATTTTGAATTTGTGATCGTAGAAAATAACAGTACAGAACCGGAAACCTTTGCCTATTATGAAAAGATACAGAAAGAACACGCGAATATCAGAGTGGTTTATTATAAAGGCGAATTTAATTATTCGAAGATTAATAACTTTGGTGCCGCAGAAGCAAAGGGAGACTACATTCTGCTTTTGAATAATGATACAGAGATCATTAACGAGAGCTGCATCCGCGAGATGGTAAATGTCTGCATGAGAGAGGATGTCGGTATTGTCGGAGCCAGATTGTATTATGGGGATGACACGATCCAGCATGCCGGTGCGGTGATGGGCTTTGGCGGAATGGCAGGTCATACCTTCATCGGAAAATCCCGTTATGACACCGGGTATTTTGGAAGAATCGTATGTACGCAGGATTACTCCGCTGTGACAGCAGCCTGTCTGATGACGAAAAAAGAAGTCTACGAGGCAGTCGGCGGTCTCGATGAGGATTATCAGGTTGCATTCAATGATATTGATTTCTGCCTGAAGGTGCGCAGACTTGGAAAGCTGGTAGTATACAATCCATATGCAGAGCTGTATCATTATGAATCCAAGTCCAGAGGATTAGAGGATACGCCGGAGAAGGTGGAGCGCTTCAGTGGGGAAGTAGAGCGGCTTGTTACAAGATGGCCGGAATATTTCGAGAAAGGTGATCCATACTACAACAGAAACTTGACACTGGATAATTCGGATTTTTCATTACGAAGGTAGGGCAGATAAGCGATAGGCGAATAATTCATGACATAGAATATCAGAAGAATTTTTCATAAACCTAGCTTGACAGATTGCACAACGAAAATAGAACAAGTTTCTCTTTGTGCAATGGAGATGAGACTCAAACATTGTGGAAGCCATTGCTGACACAATGTTCGTTTTCAGAGGCTCATCGGAATGTCTTGCACAATGAAAATTTGTTCTATTTTCTTTGTGTAATCTGTCTGCACAGCCTAAAAAATTTAAAATATAAAAGGAAATAAGCATGAAAATTAATGCAGCAAATATAAAAAAAGGAATCCGTTACTTAAAGCATTATGGCTTTAAAGAATTTCT
Source organism: uncultured Roseburia sp. (assembly GCA_934358955.1). Classification (GTDB taxonomy): domain Bacteria; phylum Bacillota; class Clostridia; order Lachnospirales; family Lachnospiraceae; genus Roseburia. The sequence goes on from CAKRLC010000003.1 coordinate 51,415, forward strand.
GATCCGGCTTGAAGAAAAACAGGAGCAGGAAGCAGTTCCTTATGATCAGTGGTTTGAAAAAATGAAGGTGACAGAGCAGGAACTGAAAAATCAGACTGCAAAGAGTGCAAAATGGCAGAACGCACCGAAGATCAGTGTCGTCGTGCCATTATATCAGACACCGGAGCGTTTCCTGCGGGAAATGATCGGATCGGTGCAGAACTCTTCCTATGGAAACTGGGAGCTGTGTCTGGCAGACGGTACACCGGGGGAGTCAGACCTGAAACAGATCGTCGCAGAATACCAGGAAAAGGATTGCGGGCTTACAGCTGCAAAGACCTCACGGATCCTCTATGAAAAACTGGAAAAAAACGAGGGAATCGCTGGAAACACGAACTGTGCCATTGCCATGGCAACAGGAGATTATATCGCATTCCTGGATCATGACGATGTGATCACGCCGGATGCGCTTTACGAGCTGGCAGACCGTATCGTAAAGGGCAGAGAAAAAGGCGAGATCCCGGATGTACTTTATACCGATGAAGATAAGACAGACGGAGAGATGAGTAAGGTCATGGATCCGCATTTTAAACCGGATTTTAACCTGGATCTTCTCAGGTCCAATAACTATATCACTCATTTTCTTGCAGTACGGACAGGGCTTGTACAGCAGGTCGGAGGGATCCGGAGTGATTATGACGGGGCACAGGATTATGATTTTGTGCTGCGTGTGACAGAGCAGGCAGAGCATATTGCACATATTCCAAAGGTTTTATATCACTGGAGAGTGCATGAGCTGTCAACAGCCGGAGGCGGCGATTCAAAAAGCTATGCAGCAGATGCAGGAAAAAGGGCTCTTGAGGCACATTTGGATCGTCTTGGCATAGCAGCTTCCGTCGAATTGACGCAATATTTTGGATTTTATCGTATAAATTACCAATTGACAGAGCAACCGCTCGTGTCTATTATAATTCCCAATAAAGATGAAGTGGAAAGCCTGAAAAAGTGCTTAAAAGCGATTGAACAATCTGCTTATACCAATTATGAAGTGATCATCGTGGAAAATAACAGCACGCAGGAAGAAACTTTTTCTTATTATAAAGAGATTGAATCTGAGAAGATCAGAGTCGTCCATTATCCGGATGTGTTCAATTATTCAAAACTGAATAATTTTGGAGCATCCTATGCGAGAGGTACTTATTACGTTCTTATGAATAATGATATAGAAGTACTTCATGAGAACTGGTTGGAACAGATGCTATCAAATTGTGAAAGGAGGGAAGTGGGAGTTGTAGGTGCAAGGCTATATTATCCTGATAATACGATCCAGCATGCAGGACTTGTCATTGGAATTGGCGGAAGTCTCCGCGGAATCGGGGCAAACCTGTATCAGGGTATGAAAAGGGAGCGCAGCGGTTATATGCACCGGGCCGCATTTCAAATGAACTACAGTGCTGTGACAGCGGCACTGCTTATGGTAAAAAAAGAAGTTTATGACAAAGTGAATGGATTTGAAGAGGCGTTATCCGTCGCATTTAACGACGTGGATTTTTGCCTTCGTGTGCAAAAAGCCGGATATATCATTGTATATGATCCGAGAGTAGAGGCGTATCATTATGAATCGAAATCCAGAGGTGCAGAGGATTCCCCGGAAAAAGTAGCAAGATTTCAAACAGAAATTGAATTTATGAGGAATAGGTGGGAAAGATTATTGAAAAGTGGTGATCCGAATTATAACATCAATTTTTCAAGGGTAAGAGCCGATTATTCTTTGGGAGATCCTGACATTACAAAACAACAGCAGCAAAACTAACAAAAAGAATTTTGTCTACTACGCATGTAAGGGATTGCAAAAAATGTAAAATAATGTTATCCTATGTCTACGGTCGTAGTATGAACTACAAATGACTACACGACCGACGCGCGTACAATAGATAAGATTCTCGTTTCAGAAGACAGTGGGAAACAGTTCGAATGTATTTGACCTTTTTGTCAGTAAGGCTCAAAGAGAACTGTCAGATGTTCACTGTCGTGAAGTAGGAGGACTTAAATATTATGGATCCATATGAAATTTCAACTTGTGAGAGAATGGTTATGAAGATTATCTGGGAGTCAGAGGAAGATTTGGATTTGGCTCATGTGATGAACGGAGTAAATGAGGAATTTAGTAAGAACTGGAAGCCTCAGACCGTCTCCACTTTTTTATCACGCCTTGTAAAGAAGGGCTATCTGACTGTTTACAGAAAAGGTAGATATTCATACTACCAGCCGGCAGTAAAACAGGAAGACTTTAAAGCCAGCACAGTGTCTGAAAATATACAGTATTTTGATCAGGGAAATATCGGCTCCTTTGTGTGCAGTTTATTTGAACACGTAAAGCTGAGTAAAGAAGATAAGGATCGGATTAAGAAGAAGATTGATGAATTGGATTAGTCTTTTATTTTATTATACCGTAGTGACAGCTTTGACCGGGGATGTTATGCTTTTGATCTGGTGGATATGCAGGATGTTATTCCTGCGTCTGAATCCGGATCTGATCTATTACATGCTCCGGTGGGTCGTTGCAATGTTTGTCCTACCGATTGCATTTGCGGCGCTCCTGCTGTCTTACAAGCGGAATTATGTTAGTGAACAACGGGGTTTTCTGGAAAATTTCGTATTTTCGATTAACTTTGAGAAACCTTATTTTCATCTGATCGCAGGAGCCTGGTTCCTGCTGACCATGTATAACATTATCCGTTTTTCTGTGAAAAACTTGAGAAGATACCAACTATTTTGCGGAAACATCCCGGAAGATGACGAGGATGCGATCCGCATATTTTATGATGTCAAAAAGGAACTGAAGCTTCGCGGCAAAGTGAAGCTCGTCCGAAATGACCTGCTTGGCAGCCCGATCGTGACAGGCGTATTGAAACGTACAGTGATCTTACCTTACAGACCGTATGAAGAATGGGAGCTGAAGGTAATTTTCACACATGAATTAACACATTTCAAAAAGCATGACCTTGTCTTTAAGGCGCTCGCGATCTGGATCGTCATATTCCAGAGCTTTAACCCACCGTCCTATTGGATCAGTAATATCTTAGACCAGTGGAGTGAGCAGGACTGTGACAGGAGAGTGATGGAGCGCCGTGCACCGGAAGGACTGACAAACCAGGATTATTTTCATGTGATCTGGGACATGATGATGCATATGGACAAGCCCATGTATGATTACTACAATTTCTCCATGCTTTTTGAAAATGAGGACAGCCTTGAAAGGAGAGTTGATTTTATGAAATTACATGGAAAAGATTTCAGAAAAGTATCCAGAATCGTAACAGCCCTGCTCGTGGCCGGATTCGTGATGGTGAGCAGTGAGGTATCCTATGCAGCAGGAATTGGTGTTGCTAAGGTAAGTGATTATGTTTATAAGAGTACACAGAACGTAAATGTGGCAGACAGAACACTTTTGATGAAAGACGCGATTGCATTTACAGTATCAGCAGAGGAAAGCGCCCTGGTCGAGCAGGTATGCCCGGACGGGGATGGCATTATGCCGGCAGATACGGCAAGTTTCGACTGGAATATCCCGATCGAGAAGCGTTATGTGACACCGTTAAAGTGGATGCGGAAGGATGAACCGGTTACAATCACAGTAATAACAACACCATCGGATAAAATGTACTGGTATGGATTAATGTATCCGTCCAACAGCTGTACCGTGTGTGAGGTGACAGGGTCAAGTATGCATACCTTTGATGTGCCAAAGAGCGGTTTCTACCGGATCATGGTCGAAAACAGAAGTGATGTAGAGATCCATTCAGTAGGCGGATACTCCTTCGGAGAAGATGAATAAGGAAAAATGAATACACGGATGGTATCAGATGGCAGGACATTCCTGTGGGAATCGCTGCCGGTACCAAAGTTCCAAAAGCCGTAGTTACAGTTACAGGGCTCTCCTGTGCATGTAACTACGGCTTTTTTGTGTAACAGGAAATCCCTTGGAATTCCCTGCTACACAAAAAGGCACTAACGTGCCAATGATGCGCATTTGCGCGAAGATGCAGCTTGTCGCAAGCGACCGCGCTCGGCGCGAAAATATGCCGACAGCACAATGCACACGCTGCGAATGGATGCAGGTTCCGAACCCGCCTGGCAGTGGGGAAAGATACAGCCAGGATCAGGAGTGTAAAAAGGTCTGCATCATAACCTTTATTGACAAATGACACAACCGAACTATTCCGGGATTCTCCTTGTGCAATGGAGATCAGACTCATGAAGTGTGGAAGCCTCTGCTGAACACACTTCATGCTTTCAGAGGCTGATCGGAATGTTTTGCACAATGAAACCTGGAATATTTCGGTTGTGTCATTTGTTGCACATGCCTGAATGCAGACCACATGCATTTTGAATCTTTTTCCTCTGCAAAATAAAAAATGCGCATATGGTAAGATTATGCTATAATATGGCTGATACTGTCGACATACGATAGTCCCTGTCAGCATTTGTCAATGGAAAGTTGTCCCTGAATTTTTAGAATATGCTATAATTCAATTATTCAGAACGTTCTGCGATAAACAAATAATGAAAACGTGAAGACGGGGACAATTTTTATGATGAGGATTTATATATGTCCACAGTGTGGCTGGATGCGTGTGGTATCCAGACGCAGGGATGTGGAATGCTATAAATGCGGTCTGTCGCAGATGATAATGGCAAAGGTTGATTTTGATACTTATGTTACCTGGACGAAGGAGGAACGGACCGAGTACGCAGGTGCATGGATGTATATTCATAACAAAGGAAAAACAAGAAAGATTTAGGACTTGAGAATGAAGGAAGTAACAATTGTAATTCCCAATTATAACGGAAAAAAACTGCTGAAAAACTGTCTGGATACACTGGAAGCACAGACTGAGAAGGCGTTTCAGGTGCTTGTGGTCGATAATGGCTCGACGGACGGAAGCACAGAGCTGACATCCGGGAAGCTGGATCTGGAATATATCCGGCTTGAGGAGAATCTTGGATTCTGTGGTGCAGTGAACCTTGGAATCGAGAAGACAACGACGCCGTATGTGATCTTACTGAACAATGATACAGAGGCAGATCCGGATTTTGTAAAAGAGCTGCTTGCTGCGATCAGGCGGTCACCAAAGATTTTTTCCTGTGGCGCGCAGATGATCGATTATAAGGATCATAGCATTTTAGACAATGCAGGGGATCTTTATACTGCGATGGGCTGGGCCGTTGCAAGAGGAAAAGGCAAGGCCTGCGCCGGATTCGAAGAGCCAGTGAAGGTGTTCTCCTGCTGTGCCGGTGCTGCGATTTACAGCATGGAAGCGCTTGGAAAGACAGGTGGGCTGGATGAGCATCATTTTGCTTATCTGGAGGATGTAGACCTCGGCTATCGGGCGCGGATTGCCGGATATGACAACTGGTATGCGCCAAAAGCAAAAGTATATCATGTCGGAAGTGCTACGACCGGGACAAGATACAATGAGAAAAAGGTATTTCTTGCGGCAAGAAATACGGTCTATGTGATCTATAAAAATATGCCGCTGCTCCAGTTTGTCTTAAACCTGCCTTTTATTCTGGCAGGAATCTGCATAAAGACTGTTTTTTTTCTGAAAAAAGGCTTTGTGAAGGAATATTTAAAAGGAATTCTGGAAGGGATCAAGACGTGCCGAACATGTCCGAAGGTTCCATTTTCCGTAAAAAACCTGAAAAATTACCTGAAAATCCAGGTTGAATTATGGTGTAATCTTTTCCGTATATTGTAAAAGAAAATGTGTTATCCTAAGAAAGAACAGGCACCTGCAGGCCGCAGAAAGCGGCAATTTTAAAAAAAATAAAGAAAATCTTAAGATTTTAGACAGCGCGATTTTCGAAAATGCAGTTGTGATTTACTGGAAATTATTGTATTATTACTATAATGATAGCTTGAAACGTTAAAAGGATAACATTATGATAAAAGACAATCAGCAACATTTTAACCGGCTGCAGGTCGTACTTGATGTAGTTGTGGTGATTCTGTCCTATGCGCTTGCATGGTGGCTGAAGTTTTCAAGCGGTTTCGTAGATAAGCATGTAGGTTTCCTCTCATTTGAATTTTATATGAGAGCACTGCTTTTGATCGTACCGCTTTATATTTTGCTGTATTACGCTTTCAATTTATACACACCGAAGCGTGTACAGGGACGAAGACTTGAGTTCTCCAATATTATTTTGGCGAACACCATTGGATTACTGATCTTACTTGCCGGATTTTTTATTGCGCTCACTTATTTAGAACAGCTGAAGAACTTTTCGCGTTCGATGTTCCTGTATTTTTACATGATCAATATTGTGCTGGAAGAGACCGAACGGCTCTTTATCCGCGCATTTTTACGGACGATCCGCAAAAAGGGTTATAACCAGAAGCATATCCTGCTTGTCGGATATTCAAAGGCAGCAGAGCAGTATATCGACCGGATCAAGCAGAACCCGCAGTGGGGATACCAGATTCGCGGGATATTGGATGATAATATTGCAAGAGGCACGATGTACCGTGATGTGAAGGTGATCGGAGCGATCGGCAATCTGGAATACATTCTTCCGGAGAACCGTCTGGATGAGATCGCGATCACATTAGGACTGGAAGAGTATTATAAGCTCGGCAAGATCGTTGCAGAATGTGAGAAGTCAGGTGTTCATACGAAGTTTATACCGGATTATGGCAATATCATTCCAACGAGACCTTATACGGAGGATCTCATGGGATTGCCGGTCATTAATATCCGGTATGTTCCGTTAAGCAACACGTTTAACGCGATGGTGAAGCGTCTGACAGATATTGCAGGCTCACTGGTATGTATTGTGATTTTTTCACCGGTGATGCTGATCTCAGCGATCCTGGTCAAAGCAACCTCAAAAGGACCGTTGATCTTTAAACAGGAAAGAGTAGGGCTTCACAATAAGCCATTTAAGATGTATAAGTTCCGTACGATGTATGTACAGACGGAGGCAGAAGAGAGAAAGGGCTGGACGCAGAAGGACGATCCGCGTGTCACAAAGGTCGGAAAGTTTCTGCGAAAGACAAGCCTGGACGAGTTCCCTCAGCTTTTTAATGTTTTAAAAGGGGACATGAGCCTTGTTGGACCGCGTCCGGAGCGTCCGCAGTATGTAGAGAAGTTCCGGGAAGAGATCCCACGTTATATGATTAAGCATCAGGTGCGTCCGGGCATGACCGGATGGGCACAGGTGAACGGATACCGTGGTGATACCTCCATCCGAAAGCGAATTGAGCATGATCTGTACTATATTGAAAACTGGACACTGGGACTGGATTTCAAGATTCTGTTCCTGACCATTTTCAAAGGATTTATCAATAAAAATGCATATTAGGAGAAAAAGGATTTATGAGTAATAACGGAGAAATAAGAAAGAGACCTCTGACAAAGCGCCAGAAGGCGATCATGAGAAAGAGAAGAAGACAGCGTAGAGTGATCCTTCTTATTATTGAATTGCTTGTACTGTTGATTCTGGCTGTGATTTTATTTGCAGTAAGTAAGCTTGGAAAGATTAAGAGAGAAGAAGTACCTCTTGAAAATATTGAGGTCAACGATGGATTATCTGAGGAGACACAGGAGATCATGAGCCAGTATACGACGATCGCACTGTTTGGTCTGGATAACCGTTCGAATGGCAATCTTTCTACCGGACGAAGCGATGTGATCATGATCGCGAACATTAATAACGACACGAAGGAAGTGAAGCTTTGCTCCGTTTTCCGTGATTCCTATCTTGATATTGGAAATGGAAGCTTCCGTAAATGTAATGCGGCTTATTCTAACGGCGGTCCGGAAGCAGCGATCAATATGCTCAATAAGAACCTGGATCTCTCTATCACAGATTATGTGACAGTAGACTTTAATGCAGTCGTAGAATGTGTGGATCTGTTAGGTGGAATCACGCTTGATGAGGTGACAGATGAGGAAGCAGTTCTCATGCAGGGTTATATGGATGAGATCAATAAGCTGACGAAGCATAATTCGAAGTATCTTTCCGGTGGAGGCACGAATGTCAAATTAGATGGTGTACAGGCATGTGCTTATTCCCGTATCCGTTATACAGCCGGTGATGACTACAAGCGTGCAGAACGTCAGAGAACCGTACTCGCAGCTATGGTTGAAAAGGCTAAGAAGTCAGATATTGTGACGATCAGCAAACTGATCGATGAAGTATTTGGTGATATCCAGACAAGCTTCTCCAACAAAGATCTTGTAGCACTTGCATCACAGATCTTTAATTACAAGCTTGGTGAGTCTTTCGGATTCCCATTCAACAAGAACTCTACCACGATCGGCTCCAAAGGAAGCGTTGTTGTACCATGTACGTTGGAATCCAACGTCATTGAGCTGCATCAGTTCTTATATGACGATCAGGAATATACACCGTCTGATACCGTTGTTGCAAATAGTAAGAAGATTATAAATGATACCGGAATGAATGAAGGAAGTGGATACAGATAATGACAGCAGATATTATAATCCCAACCTACAGACCGGATGAAACATTATGTCTGCTCCTGCAAAAATTGCGGGAGCAGACCTTTGTTATTCATAGGGTTCTGATTTTAAACACAGAGGAGAGCCTCTGGAAGGAGGCAATACAGAAATATCCGATCGAAAAGGCACTGTCAGAGCTTCCATGCGGATATCAGGTTTGTCATGTTGCAAAGGCAGAATTTGATCATGGCGGCACAAGGCAGCTTGGGGCAGAGATGTCAGATGCAGATCTGATTCTTTTCATGACGCAGGATGCAATGCCGGCAGATGAATTTCTGATCCAGAAGCTGGCAGAAGCAGTCAGCCAGGAAGGGGTCGCAGTTGCTTATGCCAGACAGCTCCCAAAGCCGGACTGCCATATTGTAGAACAGTATACAAGACAGTTTAATTATCCGGCAGAGAGCCGCATCAAGACAGCAGCAGATCTTCCGGTGCTTGGAATTAAGACTTATTTTTGTTCGGATGTCTGTGCTGTTTACCGGAAAGAGATTTTTGAAAAGCTTGGTGGATTCGAATCACCGGTGATTTTTAATGAAGATATGTTTTTTGCGGCACATGCAGTTGCAAATGGTTACGGAGTTGCTTATGCGGCAGAAGCAAAGGTGATCCATTCCCACAATTATTCGATGATGCAACAGTTCCACCGCAATTTTGATCTTGCAGTTTCACAGAAGCAGCATCCGGAGATTTTTGAGCAGGTCAGCTCAGAAGCGGAGGGCATGCGCCTCGTCAAGAGTACGGTTTCCTATCTGTGCCGCATCAGAAAGCCATGGATGATCTTTCATTTTGGAATGCAGTGCGTTGGAAAATATGCTGGTTACTGGATGGGAAAACACTATAAGAAGCTGAGCAGAAAACAGATTTTAAGATGTACGATGAACCGTGGATATTGGGAAAAAATCTGGAAAAAACAGACAATGGTCTGATCAGTAGGACGATAAAGGAATAAATTTATGGAAGATAAGAAAATAAGAGACCGGGTGCTCAGACAGAATCTGCTTCTGATCGGAGCTGCGGCAGTAGTAATTCTTATGATACTAAGCAGAATGGGATATTCTGACGGAGATGATGCTTTTTTCTATCAGTATGCGACATCAATGCGTTTTGGGGAATATCTGCGCTGGCGCTATGAAAACTGGGTTGGAAGAATGGCTGGGGAAGCATTGGTTTACCTGACGTTCAATCAGGGACTCTGGTTTTGGAGAATCGTCAATACCGCAATGATCCTGCTGCTTCCGCTTGGTGTGCTCCGCCTGTGCTGCAAAGTATGCGGTTACCGGGGATATCTTGATTTTATGGTAAGCAGGGAGACAGAGCGGGAAAGCTGGGTGAATGCAGCAATAGCCGGGAAGAACTGGAAACAGAATCTGGTATGTTTCTGGAACAGTATCCGCTATGTGGTACTTGTATTTTGCGGCTATCTGCTGATGAATGTTATGACAGTCGGTTATGCAGCTATCTGGGTCAACGGTTCGATCTTTTATACATGGACCTTTACAGCAGGGATCTGGGCAATGATGCCGCTTGCAGATGCATTTTCCGGAAACGGCTGTTTTTCTGCAAAACAGCTGATTTATGCGATACCATGCAGTATCATTGCGTCTATGTCGATCGAGCAGATGGGAGCAGTTTTAGTTGCGTTTGAGGTTCTTACGGTTTTTGACCTGATCTGGAAGAAAAAAAAGGTTCCGGTGAGTCTTATCATACAGGTTCTTGTGACAGTGGCAGCATTTTTCCTGCTTTTTCATGCACCGGGAAATGCGATCCGTGTGGAGGCAGAAACAGCGAACTGGATGCCGGGATACCCGGATATGACCTTCGGACAGCACATTTTTATAACGTTGCAGTGGCTGCTTGCATCCTTTGCAAAAGAGAGCCGTACCTTTTTCATTGGGATCTGGATCATTGGAATTTTGCTTATGGAACAGAAAAAACGCAGCAGTATGAAACCAAATGAAAATAAGTCAGAACATATTTGGGATGGAATCTGTGAGATCCTTGCAGTGATCTTCTCACTGGCAGCCATGCTGCCATATGGAGGCTGTTATCTTTTACAGGAGATGGGAACCGGGAATATCGACATTGAAGTCTGCCTGCTTGAGATCCCGACATGGGAACAGATGACAGTACAGAACCGTGTGGCATTTTTCTGGTGGGCAGCGGCAGTATGCTTTACGATCATTTTCCTCTGGAAAGTGTCCGGACATTCCATCCTTGTGGGGCTTACGTTCCTTGGTGGAATCGCAAGCGAAGCGATCCTTTTCTTTTCCCCGACCATGTATGCTTCCGGAGCGCGTGTTTATTATCTGACAGACTGGATGTACCTCTTTTTGATGTTATGGATGCTGCTTAAGCTTGAAAAGGAAAAACAGAAAAATGCAATGATCGTTTTTCTGGTCTTTTTGGGAATGATCAATCTCATTGAGCAATATTCAGTCGTATTTTTGATGCTCTGATAGAAAAATACATTCTTTTTTGATAAATTCATCACAATTCGAACACAATTTGCGGCTAGACTAAGGTCATAAAGAGAAAGGAACAGGAAAAAAGAAAAAAACTGTTCGGAGCAAAGAAAGGGGAATATTGTTATGGATAACAATTACAATACAGATCATGAGAATGATCAGAACAATCAGAACAATATAAATCAGGAGAATCATCAGAATACGCAGAGCCAGTCAGGAGATTCCTTCTATTCCTACCACAGGGATACAGAAAACCAGGCAGGCCAGAATACGTCACAGACAGGCAGCTACCAGAATGCAGCAGGTAACCAGAGCCAGTCTTATGGAACACAGGCAAATGACCAGTATGGAAATCAGGGATCACAGTATAACCCTTATGGAAATAGCGGCAGCCAGAACACTTCCTACGGTGCAGGCTCGGCAAATTATTATGGCAATACAGCAGGCAGCTATGGCAATGCCCAGAATCAGCATTATGGAAATAGTGCTTATGGAAGCCAGAATCAGGGCTATGGTTACTATGGCAATGCTAACGGCCAGCAGAACCAGCAGCATTATCAGAGCAATGCTTACGGAACAGGCGCAGCACCGAAGCCACAGAAGAAAAAGAGAGAAAGAAAGCTAAATGGCTTTGGAAAACAGCTTGCAAAATGTGCAGCACTGGCACTTGTATTCGGACTGGTTGCAGGAGGCGTGATGACCGGAGTCAATTATGGGGCTTCCAAAGCACTTGGAACAGGAAATTCCGGAAGCAGCCAGGCAGCACTGACAACTTCAGATGGTTCATCGATCAAGTCAACCGCCGTATCTTCCACATACACAGCAACCGATGTTTCTGATATCGTGGATGAGGTTATGCCTTCCATCGTTGCGATCACAAATGTAAGCCAGACAGAATATCAGAGCTTTTGGGGCGGACAGCCGCAGACTTACGAGAGCACAAGCTGTGGATCCGGTATTATCGTAAGTAAGGATAATGATTATCTGTATATAGCAACCAATAATCATGTTGTAGAAAAAGCAACAAGTCTGACCGTTACATTCAGTAATGATGATACCGTAAGTGCAGAAGTAAAAGGTACAGATCCTTCTACAGATCTTGCAGTCGTAAAAGTAGAATTAAGCAGTATTAAGGATGATACGATGAGTGCGATCAAGGTTGCAACCTTAGGAAGCTCAGATGCCTTAAAGGTTGGTGAGTCCTGTATCGCGATCGGTAATGCACTCGGATATGGACAGTCTGTTACGACCGGTGTGATCAGCGCATTAAACCGTGAAGTTTCTGTTTCAGATTCTTCCAGCAATACAAGCTATACCGCAGCACTGATCCAGACAGACGCAGCAATTAACCCTGGTAACAGTGGTGGTGCGTTACTTGATACAGCAGGTGAAGTGATCGGTATCAACTCCGTTAAATATTCCGATACATCCGTAGAGGGCATTGGTTATGCAATTCCGATGGATACAGCAAAGCCGATCATTGAAGAGCTTATTACAAAAGAAAAAGTAGACGAATCCAACAGCGCTTATCTTGGAATCGCAGGAGTAGATGTGACAAGTGATGTTGCAAGCACTTATAATATGCCGACCGGTGTTTATGTCGCACAGGTTGTAGAAGGCGGTGCAGCAGAGCAGGCCGGAATCCAGAAAGGTGATATTATCACAACATTCGATGGTAAGAATATTACTTCCATGAAAGAATTATCATCTACATTGCAGTATTATGCAGCTGGAACCAAAGTAGATGTCGTTGTTCAGAGAGCATCCAACGGACAGTACGAAGAGCAGACGATCTCTGTTACACTTGGAAAGAAAAACTAAATAAAAAAGAATTAGATTATAAAAAAAGGAAACCGGTCATCCGCCGGTTTCCTTTTTGGGTTTGTGCAATGGAGATAAGACTCATGAAGCGTGGAAGCCTCTGCTGAACACGCTTCACGCTTTCAGAGGCTTATCGGAATGTTTTGCACAATGAAGCCTGGTAGATTTTTTGTGGCAATTATTTAATATAAGCCTAAATGCAGATCTTTTGGCACCCGAATCTACATCTATATAATAAAAATTAACGTTCCATCTGCCAGATCGCAGCACTGTAAGGAGGAAGCTCACTTCCACCACCAAAGTCATGCACTGTTCCGGTGAGC
>CAKRLC010000004.1 GCA_934358955.1 uncultured Roseburia sp.
GCAAAGAAAAAAGATTACATGGTAGCAGACTTAAGCAAGTGGATTGCCGGTCAGATGTATCTGCTAGGGCTTAAGCAAAGTGACTTGGCTGAAAAAATTGGAATAACTCAACCGTCATTTTGCAACAGGCTGAAAAAAGGACTGTTCACATATGAAGAGTTGCTTATTTTACTGGACGAGCTTCACGCAACTGATGAAGAAATTTTAAAAATGATGAGGTTGAAGAAAGGAGCGTAGATGAAACAGCTTAGTTACATTTTAATGACAGCCGGCGGTCTGATAGTCACGATCGGAGCCATGTGTGAAGCAGATGGACAGGCTTATGAACTGCTTATCGCAGGAATCGCTGCAGGGCTTGCACTGGTCATGATCGGCAGATGGCTTTATAAGCTTGCTGATCGGCGCGAGCAGGAACTCCGGAGAGACTTCCGGATAAATAAAAAAATAGCACCCTGAAATTCTTTGGCGAGAACAGGTGCTATTTAGAGTAGGAATACATAAGTATTTCTGCGTTTATTGTAACACGTAGTTAAATTTTTGGAAAGTGTGATTTTATGATTTACAGAAAATGTGAGGTCTGCAAGTGCAGCCTGGATCCTGGGGAAGGGAGATTCTGCGAGGAATGCAGAGACGAACAGTATATGGAGCAGGAAAGAGAAAAGGCACTGAAGAGCATGATTTTATGTACGGATTATTATCAGATGAGTATGGAGGAATTTTTAAAATGAACATTACGAAAATCAAAATCAAAAATCTTTTTGGAATCAGAGAGTATGAAGCAGACGGAACATCTGTTGAGCTGTCTGGAAAAAATGGAACAGGAAAAAGTTCTGTTCTGGATGCAATTAAGTATGCACTGACGAATAAAAGCGATCGTGAGTACATCGTACATAAAGGGGAATCAGAGGGGGAGATCATTGTCGAGACAGACACAGGGATTTTCATTGACCGCAAGGTCAGAACAGGAAAAGCACCTTATAAGTCAGTAAAAAGAGACGGCTTGGAGGTTGGAAGTCCAGAAGCTTTTTTGAAAGAATTATTTACACCATTGCAGCTCAATCCTATCGAGTTCATGAACATGGATAAAAAACAGCAGAACGCCATTATTTTAGACATGATCGAGTATCCGTGGGATATGAACAAAATCAAGGAATGGTTTGGAGAAATCCCGGCATGGGTGTCTTACGATCAGAACATCCTCTCTGTGCTGAATGATATTCAGGCAGAAAACGGCGATTATTACCAGAACCGCCGCAATATTGACCGTGATATCAGAAATAAGAAAGCATTTGTTGAGGAGATCGCTGCCAGCATTCCAGTCGGATATGATGTTACGAAATGGGAGAGCATGAGTGCCGGAGATATTTACAGACAGATTGAGCGGTTGCAGAGAGAAAACCAGACAATTGAAAAAGCAAAAATGTTAATGGAAAGCAGAGAGAATAAAATCAGAAAATTCGATGCTGACAGAGAGATTGAGATTGCGGCACTCGACCGGGAAATCAGCAACCGTGCAAACCAGATTGATAAATCAGTTGCATCATTAAATGAGCAGATCAGGGAATATGAAAAAGAGAAAGAACAGCTTGCATCCAAGAAGCAGGACAAGCTTGAAGTGATCGAGCAGACCTATAAGGCGAACGTAGCACATTTTGATGCAGAGGTTGCCGAGTATGCAGAATATGCGGATAAAAAGCCAAATGATGTGACGGATTTGCAGAATAAGGCAAAGACGATCGAGGAGATGCAGAGCCACATTAATGAATATAAACGCATGATTGGCTTGCAGGAAGAGATTGCAGAAATGAAAGAACAGTCGCAGAGCCTCACAGATAAGATTGAGAAAGCAAGAACACTGCCGGGAGAAATCCTTGCCGACTGCACGATCCCGATTGATGGTCTTACCGTTGAAAATGGAATCCCTCTTATTAACGGACTTCCGGTATCGAATCTGTCAGAGGGAGAAAAGCTTGATTTATGCATTGATGTTGCTTTGCAGAATCCGAATGGTCTTAATATCATCCTTATTGATGGAGTGGAAAAATTGGCGACAGACCTTAGAGAAAAACTTTATGCGAAATGCAAAGAAAAAGGTTTACAGTTCATTGCTACCAGAACGACTGATGATGATGCAATGACAGTAGTTGAGTTATAGGAGGAATATCATGGAAAACACAGAGATAATGACGGTAGAACCGAATACACAGCTTTCATCAAATGTTTTTTCTGATCCGGAAGCTTTTCAGAATTTATTTAATATAGGGAAAATGTTTGCATCATCTTCCCTGGTGCCACAGGCATATCAGAATAAGCCAATGGACTGCACGATTGCGGTTGATATGGCAAACCGCATGGGAGTTAGTCCGATGATGGTCATGCAGAATCTTTATGTTGTGCAGGGAAAGCCGCAGTGGAGTGGACAGGCTTGCACATCAATGATTATGGCAAGTGGAAAATTTAAAAATGTCCATCATGTATACACTGGCGAACGCAATACGGATTCTTGGGGATGTTTTTTAACTGCTGAAAAGGTAGATACCGGAGAAACCATAAATGGTGCAGAGGTAACCATTCAGATGGCAAAAGATGAGGGATGGTACGGAAAGAACGGAAGTAAATGGAAAACCATGCCGGAACTTATGCTTGCTTACCGTGCATCCGCATTTTTTGCAAGAGTGCATATTCCAAATTCACTTATGGGATGTTCTGTTGAAGGAGAAGCAGAGGATATTGTAAAGGCTGCAGCACCTGTAGTACCAGATATTTTTTCTGATCCACAGAATGAGAAACTTATGAAAGAAGCATCGGAGGTATTTGATAATGTTACTGAATAATGAAAATTACTATTCAAAGGAAGCTGATCGGGAGTATCTCTCGGTCAGCCAGTATAAAAACTTTATGGGAACTATCGGAAAGCCAGCGTGTGAATCACAGGCCATGGCAATACTCAACGGAGAGTGGGAGCTTGAAAAGACAACAGCTCTTTTGGTTGGCTCTTATGTGGATTCACATTTTGAGGGAAGCCTTGACTTGTTCCGTGCACAGAATCCTGCCATTTTTACAAAGTCCGGGGATTTAAAGGCAGACTACAAAAAAGCGGAGGAAATCATCAATCGTATTGAAAGAGATGAAACCTTTATGCAGTTCATGTCCGGAGAAAAGCAGGTCATTATGACCGCTGATATGTTCGGCGCAAAGTGGAAAATCAAGATGGACAGCTACATTGCAGATAAAGCGATTGTGGATCTGAAAGTTATGAGAGAACTGCATAAGGCTGAATATACAAAGGATTTCGGCTATATGGATTTCATTCAGTATTGGGGATATGACATTCAGGGTGCAGTGTACCAGGAAGTTGTTTATAGAAATACCGGAAAGCGGTTACCATTTTTTATCGCGGCAGCGTCTAAGGAAAAAGAAACAGATATCGAACTGATCTGGATCGATGATGAACATCTTCATGAGAAGCTTATAGAGGTGGAGCAGAACACGCCTAAGATTCTTGCATTGAAATCCGGTGCGGTAGAACCTATTCGGTGCGAATTATGCGATTACTGCAAGCACACGAAGGTGCTGAAGAAACCTATTCATTATTCAGAACTGCTGGGAGAGGTTTAAATGAAAACAGTTGGAATTGTTACAAAATATAATAATAACTGCATTTTCTGTGGCAGACCTACCACCGATGAACATCATCTTTTGTTTGGCAATGGATTCAGAAAGCTTGCAGAGGAAGATGGAATAAAAGTTCCGGTTTGCGAGTACTGTCACACGAAAAGCCCTGTTGCACAGCGTATTCATGATAATACCACAGCAGAAAAGTTGAGTAAAATTGCCGGACAGCTTGCATGGGAAAAGCGTTGTGTGGCGTCAGGTCATACAGAAGATGAAGCCAGAGAGCTTTTCCGCAAGAGGTATGGACGCAGTTATTTATAGGTTGAAACACCTTGCCGATGGCAGAAAGAAACATATTCATGCGAAAAATAATATATCACGAATTTTGAAAGCCATGGTTTCCCGGTGCTTTCCATGGTGCCGGGAGAAAGGAGTAAGTTAGTTGAATTTAGAACAGAAAACAATTACATCAGTAGAAGTTGCTGATATGGTCGGAAAAGAACATAAAGAATTATTAAGAGATATCAGAAGATACGCAAAGCAGTTTAACGAGAGCAATATTGCGCTGGTTGATTTTTTTGAGGAAAGTAGCTACAAAGACGGAAAAGGGGAAAGCAGACCATGTTATCTGGTTACAAAGAAGGGATGCGAATTCATTGCTCATAAGCTTACCGGAGTAAAAGGTACAGAGTTCACCGCAAAATACATCAATCGTTTTCATGAGCTGGAAGATGCAATTAAGAAACCTCTCACAGCCTTAGAACAGATTGCATTACTGGCACAGGGAACAGTGGAGTTGGAACAGAAAGTTGAAACCGTAGAGCAAAAAGTATATTCCATTGAAAATGATATGCCGTTGTTCGGTGCAGAATCAGACGAACTTTCCGCACATGTCAGACGCAAGGCGGTGGAAATGCTCGGTGGTAAGAAATCAGAAGCTTACAGGGATAGCAAAGTACACAAAAAAGTGTTCAGCGACATCTATAATCAGTTAAAACGTGAGTTTGGCATCTACGATGATGGAGGAAAAATGAAAAGCTACAAGGCACTGAAACGCAAGGATCTTGCCGATGCACACGAATTTGTTGATTGCTACACTCTTCCGGCATATTTAGCAGATCAGATTAATGATTGCAATGCTCAGATCAGAATGGATGGTGGTGCTGATGGAGTATAAATTTACAATTCCAGGGCGATTGGAAGGATTGAACAATTATACAATAGCCAATCGCACTAATCCATATAAGGGCGGAAAGGTAAAAAATGATAATGAGAATCACATCATGTGGTGTATCAGACAACAGCTCCGAGGAGTACATATCGAAAATCCGGTACTGATCTATTATCACTGTTTTGAAAAAGACAACAGGAGAGATGGAGACAATATTATCTCCTGCGCGACAAAGTTTATACAGGACAGTCTTACAAAAACGAAAGTACTGGATGAAGATAATCGTAAATGTATTCCTCATTTTTATCATGACATTTCTGTAGATAAAGAAAATCCGAGAATTGAGGTCACTATCACTGAGCTTACACAGGAACAGTCACAAATGAGAATAAGAGACTTATTAAAGACTTTAGAAACGGGGTGATCGCTTGGCAGATAAGAACAGTTTTGTCATGTATACAGATTACCTTAAACATGTGCAGAAGCTTAGCATGGAGCAGAGAGGTGAGCTTTTTACAGCAATACTCTGCTATGCTTCCGGTGAAGAAATGCCAGAGCTTGATTTAGCAACCGATATGATCTTTGGTGTGATACAAGAGCGCATAGACAGGGACACAGCTTTGTATCTGGAGAAGATTCAAAAACGTGTAGAAGCCGGTAAAATGGGTGGAAGACCAAAAGCAAATGGTTTTTCCGAAAAGCAAGAGAAAGCAAAAAAAGCAAATGGTTTTTCCGAAAAGCAAAATAACCCTGATAATGTAAATGATAATGATAATATAAATACTTTGGCGGATGCCAAAGCAATGTTTGAACGTCTGTGGAAAATGTATCCGAACAAAAAAGGAAAGGGACAGGTATCGGATACCCAAAAGAAGCGGCTACTCGCAATCGGAGAATCCACGCTAGTGAAAGCGATTGAACGCTACAGCCTGGAATTGCAGAAGGACGCCGACTGGAGGAAGCCACAGTACGGAAGCACATTTTTCAACAGTGGTTACGTTGATTATCTAGATGATAACTATTCGCCAGGGAAAGATGCGGTAAGAAAGAAAAACAGCTTTAAAAATTTTGAACAGCGGGAATATAACTGGGACGATCTCGAACGCTATGCGCTGACAACAAATCCGGAAGAGGTAAAGAGATGACAAGGGACACAAGTGAAAGAGTGTATTTATTAAAAACCGGAAAGCCTGCGCTGTATGCGGACATGATAAAGACGGAGCAGGCGGAAGCCGGTACTAGGAAAAACTGGCTGAAAGAAAAGCCGTATCAGCTTAAGTACAGGGAAAGGATAAAACATGAGCAATGCATTAAGCAGGAAAAAGAAGAAGATGCAGCCATTAGGCTACAGCATGAATGAGCTGTTAGGGATCCAGAACTATGCCAGAGCGCAAAGCAATGCAGAGTATCTGATTGAGCAGTCGTTTGAGAATATCAAGATCATAGCTTATCAGATCTTGCATGACAAGTTTGGATTTGGCAATAAGCGGATCATCAGGGTAGAGAATACGATAAATGCATATCTGAATGCGAAAGCGGATGAGGACGCGCATTTAACGACAGCAGAGCTGGAGTATTACATGAAAACAAAGGGCAATATTTCCGTGACGGAAGAAGCGAACAAAGTTCCGTTTCGGGAAAGATTCGCACTGGTCGACAGGAAAGTAGCACCAAACTCGATGCAGAAAGCAGGGCAGTATTTACTGGCATCGATCTGTAATTACTTTTCGCTGCTTGGAAACTGTTTGAAGACTCAATTTCGATTTTCTGCAAAACAGATCAGAGAGGTCTTTGATTGGATCCGGTACTACATCAACAGCCTGTCGCAGAAGTATCTGGACATGACCGATGTTGCAAGCGTGTTGTATCACGAATGTGATTACTGCGACAAGCGTTTCATTGGCAAGTTCCGGGAAATCTGAGGTGGACAATGGCAGAGATGGTAAAGACAAGCGCAAAGTATTGCCGGAAGTGCAAATATGCTTTTAAACACAGTGATACAGATATTATTTGCGGATATATATTGCGAACGGATATGAGCAGAGGATGCCCGGTTGGGATGTGTGATAAGTTTGAGAAGAAAGGCAGAAAGAGAGGAAAATAATGGGATATATCAGAGTTCTGGAAGAAAAACA
Organism: uncultured Roseburia sp.; assembly: GCA_934358955.1. Lineage (GTDB taxonomy): Bacteria > Bacillota > Clostridia > Lachnospirales > Lachnospiraceae > Roseburia. Next base: position 6,922 of record CAKRLC010000004.1, read on the forward strand.
AATTGAAGAAAGATGCTCCAACTGTCTGTATTGTGGTTCGAATGGTGTCACATGTGCAAATGCAAATAATAGTGGGAAGCCTATGGTATTTGTTAATGGTGGCAGGGCGTGTAAATGGTATTGGCTGAACCAGAATAAATACAGGAGGATATAAACGATGGAGAATAGATATTTATTCCGTGGAAAGCGGATTGATAACGGTGAATGGATATTTGGGAATTTGATCCAAACAGACAATGGAGCTTACATTATTCAGAATTATATACCGCAGAATTTGTTAAACAAATATAAAGTCATGCCGTTCACCATCTGCCAGTGTACAGGTGCAAGAGACAAGAATGGCAAGCTGATATTTGAGAATGATATTTTATCAGCTCACCTGGACGATAAATTTCCGGAAGACGAAACGAGAACGCGTGTCGTGTGGCATGAAAACGGATGGCATACGAAAGAGCAGGGCAGTGATGACTATGCGGAACTGGATGATTTTGATACAAAATATTTTAAAGTGATCGGCAACATGATTGACAATCCGGAACTGTTGGAGGTGTAGATATGACGGAGAATGAAGCAAAGCAAAATATCATAACTTATGCAAGTGCTGAGGCTGAAAATTTACCGATTGATATGAGAAAAGCATTTGATGTAGCAATCAAAGCATTGGGAAAACAAATTCCATTTAAGTCTGCAAAGAATAAACACACTTTAGGAATTGTAAAGTTTAGATGCAAGTGTGGCACAGAGTATTTGTATAAAGCAACTAATTATTGTGTAAATTGCGGACAACGCCTAGATTGGAGCGAGGAAGAATGATGATTAAAATATTTGCAGCAATCGGAGTAATGTCTCTGTTGCTGATTATTACATTTATCTGTAGCGCATTGCTAGCACGATTAGATGAGTCAGACAAACTGGATGAAGACCGGGAGCAGGAAGAGTATCTGGAAAAGTGGAAGGAGAAAAGAGATGGAAGATGAGACTGTAAAGGCAGGTGGAGTTGATGCGTAAGCCAATCCCGAAGTCGGTCAGAAAATTAGTGTATCAGAAATACAATGGTCACTGTGCTTATTGCGGATGTGAAATACCGGAAAAAGGATTTAATGTAGACCATTTACACTGCATCAGAAATTATGAATATAGTGAAGATGTACATGATATCGGAAATCTGATGCCGACATGCGGATCATGCAATCGGTATAAGGCTACAATGGACATAGAGACATTCCGGCAGCAGCTGCAGAAAATACCGGGCAGACTGAAAAGAGATGTGTGCACTTATAATATTGCCTTACGGTATGGAATGGTGAAAGAAAGTATTGAGCCGATAAAATTTTATTTTGAGAAGGAAGGTGTAGTAGATGGTTAAAGCAATGGAAGTAAGCCCTATTACAGATACGATATATTACGGGACGATCAAAAACGATGAGTGGGTAGACAAGGAAGACGTGACAAATATGGCAATAAAGGCTGTGTTTGGATGGTTTATGCGCAAGTTTGAAAAAGAGTGTACCGAGAACGGATCGTATGAGCTTCGATTTCCTGGGATTCCGTATGTTTTGACAATGAAAAAAGAGAAAAATTAGTAGAAAGGAGTAAGAGGTTTGCTGGCCAGCGTGAAAGAGCTCTTTACTCCGAAGAAAAATGGAATCAGTAAAAGAACGTATGGAGCGAATCGGAGCATATGAAAAGATAGCATCTTTTATGCAGAAAGAGAAGCAGCCATATGAATTTAAAAGAAAATACGCACAGATCAGAGCAGAGGAATTTGCAACCGAATGTGATGGTCGAGGATTAAGTTATCATGTTTCAGTCGGTGGTCTTGACAGTATAGTCTTATACTTGTTTTTGCATGAGGTATGCGGAATTGACGCACCAGGAGTTAGTGCATCTACACTGGAAGATAAGAGTATTCAGAGAGTGCATAAAGCACTTGGAATCATCAATGTGCCGCCGCTGAAAAGAGATGATGGTACTTATTGGACAAAAGCAAGAGTTATACAGGAATTTGGGTTTCCGGTCATTTCAAAAGAGGTTGCCGGGAAGATAGAACTTTTGCAAAATCCAAGCGAGAAAAATAAAACTGTCCGTCATGCGATCATAACCGGAGAAACCGGAGAATATGGCGGATGGCAGAAAAACTCCAAAATGCAGTTGAATCAACGATGGTTGCAGCTGTTCGGTGGATATGAGAACGAAAATGAAGGCTGTGATTTCCAGAAACCAGACTTCCTTGTATCTGCTAAATGCTGCTATTACCTCAAAGAAAAGAATTGTGATGATTGGGGAAAAGAACACAACAGCGTGCCATATCTGGGACTGATGGCATCCGAGGGCGGCAGACGTGCCAAAAGCCTGCGGATGAACGGATGTAATTATTTCGGAGCATCCACAATCAGATCAGCACCATTCGCAATCTTTCATAGACAGGATATTTTAAAACTTGCCCTGGAAATGGATGAATTGTGGAAAGGCGGACTGAAAGAACAATATCACGAAAAGCTTTTGAAAGAGGGAAGGCTGCCTCAAAGTTTTGTAATGCCAGACAGCATTATCCCGGAGATCTACGGAACGATTGAGAAAAAGCCAGATGGAACATTGTACACAACCAAGGCACAGCGTACCGGATGTAGTATGTGTGGCTTCGGAATCCACATGGAAAAGAGACCGCATAGGTTTGATCTGCTGTATGAGAGCAATCCGAAAGAGTGGGATTATCTGATGTTCCATATGTGTAAGGACGCAAAAGGCAACGACTATGGATGGGCAAAAGTCTTAGACTACATTGGAGTTGGCTGGGATCCATCCACGATCGGCGGCAATTGTAAAGGGCAGATTTCGCTTCCATTAGATCGGATGGTGTAAATATATAAAAAGCACCTAATTGCTTAGGTGCGTTATGTTCAATAGTGGGATTCGAACCCACGACCATGCCTTTATAGGAGGCGCGCTCTATCCACTGAGCTATATTGCTAAATATTTTAGGTTTATATATTAGCATAATTATTTGAAAATTACAAGAGACATTTAGAAAGGAGCCGAACCTACGGCCGTGGTAACGATATATCGGGTTCCTTTTGGAAAAATGATTAACGGAGAATTGATAGTGGACAACTTCGCAGGTGGCGGAGGAGCTTCCACAGGAATAGAATTAGCAACCGGCTATAGTGTAGACATAGCGATCAACCACGATCCAGAAGCCATTAAGATGCACAAAGCTAATCATCCAAACACAAAGCATTATTGCGAAAATGTGTGGGCAGTTGATCCGGTAAAGGCTTGTAAAGGGCATCCTGTCGGACTTGCCTGGTTTTCCCCGGACTGCAAGCATTTCAGCAAGGCAAAAGGTGGAAAGCCAAAAGATAAAAACATCAGAGGCCTTGCATGGGTAGCCTTAAGATGGGCGGGGCTTGTAAGACCAAGGGTGATCATGCTTGAGAATGTAGAGGAATTTAAGACATGGGGACCGTTAAACAGGCGGCATCATCCGATCAAGAGTAAACAGGGCAGGACTTTTGAGAAATTTGTACAGCAGCTTACAGATCTAGGATATGAGGTGCAGTTCAAGGAGTTGGTAGCGGCAGATTACGGAGCACCGACTATGAGAAAGAGATTTTTCATGATCGCCCGGTGTGATAGCAAGCCAATTGTCTGGCCAGAGCCGACACACGCACCGGCAGATAGCGAGGCTGTTAAGGCTGGTCTCTTAAAACCGTATGTGGGTGCATACACACAGTTGGATTTTTCATTGCCTTGTCCAAGTATTTTTGATACTTCAGAAGAAATCAAAGAAAAATACGGAATCCGGGCAGTAAGACCACTGGCACAAAAGACAATGGACAGGATAGCCAGAGGATTTATAAAATTCATTTTGAATAATCCTAAGCCTTTTATCATCCGACACAATCAGCAGTGCTTTATTAGCCCTACATTGATTCAGTACCATTCTGAAACTTCAAAAGATGGAGTAAGAGGACAGACTATAAAAGATCCGATCATGACAGTTGACAGCTCAAATAGATATGGACTGGTCACATCATTCCTGCATAAGTACTATGACGGAGGATATAAAGGTGCTGGGGAAACAGTAGAAAATCCGCTTCCGACAGTGACCGCATGGGATCATAACAGCGTTGTTACTGCGAATCTGATCCAGATGAACAATCATTGTGACGGAAAAGATATCAGACAGCCATTGCCAACGATAACAGCAGGTGATGGACATTTTGGAGAGGTCAGAGCATTTTTGATTAAATACTACGGACAAGGAACAGGGCAAGATATCAAAGATCCGCTTGATACAGTCACAGCGCAGGATCGCTTCGGACTTGTAACAATCGAGGGTGTTGATTACCAGATCGTAGATATCGGACTGCGGATGTTAGAGCCAAGAGAGCTGTATGGCTGCCAGGGATTCCCAGATGACTACATAATTGATCATGACTACACCGGAAAGACATATCCGAGAAGTGAACAGGTCAGAAGATGCGGCAATGCAGTGTGTCCACCAATTCCGGCTGCACTGGTCAGGGCAAATCTGCCGGAAATGTGTATTGCAGATCGGATGCCAAACATACAGATTGAAGCAGAGCAAACCGGTCAACTCAGATTTGCTTAATCCGTAGTTGAGTTGGGATTGAGTTAAGTCGAGTTAGAATTGAGTTAAAACAAGAATTAAACAAGATATGTGAGTTAAATTAGAATTTAGTGGAGGTAGAAAATGAGCAGATATGATGAAGATATAGATAAAAATCCATATTTAAGTGAGCATGGTAAATATGCAATTCAATTTGCACGAAATCATGGGATTTCAATAGAAGAAGCGTATAAGCATCCAACAGTAAAAGCGCATAAAGAAGCGTTGGATCATCTGGCAGAGTGCTTTAATTTTGCAAATGGGAATATGCGATTAACTGAAAGAGGGGTATGAAATGTCACGATGCATAACATATCAATCCGGTGGATTCACAAATTACGGAATCAGCTATCGGAAATACAGTCAGGAAGAATTGGAGGAAAGGAAAACTATGTGCACAATGGAATGGAAAGAGGTTGAACCAGAACAAAGTGATTGGGAAAAACAAGTAAACATAGTCGCTTATTACGGAAGTGTCACTATTGGAAGTATTGTTTACTGCGGTGATGAGATAGGATGGCAGTCCTTGATTGATGGTCGCATGGATTTCATGCAAGCAAAATCCTTAGAAGATGCAAAAAGGGAAATGATTGATATACTGGACAATCATTGTACTGATCAGATTAACTATTATGAGGAACTGCGAGAAAGCATTGAAGAATTAAACTGAACTTTAGAGGAGAAAGAGAGGTAACACATGGAACCAGTGAATTTCGAAGAGGTAAATCGAAGATACGTAAAAGATGGATGTGGCGATCTTCCAGTATACGAATGTCACAACGACCAGTTCAACACAAAAGAATGCATCTCATGTTTTGAACTGACAGATGAAGAAATTGAGATTGTTAAGAGACAGATCGAGGAAGGAAAAAGACCGGCAGTGTATTTATCTGTACTGGGTGGACAGCCGCCGGTAGGATTGTGGATCCGGGATTGACCAATGGTACGATAAATATTATAATAAAGCTATATAGTTAGTGCCGATCAGAGCCGAATATATGAGATGTAAGTGTCTTGTATGTCCGGCTCTTTTGTTTTACAAAATATATAAAAATGTTGTATATACAAATAAAAATGAAATATAAATATGTTATAATATTGCATGACACATAAATCGCATGCATGAAAGGGGGAATGTGCATGATGAGCGAAAAAGAAACATATGAGATTTGCAATGAAGTGGACAGCTTTATAGCCAGAGAATTAACAGAATCCATAATACACAAGGTTTCCTATGACATGCTTGAGGCTCATTATGGCATTCTTCCAATCAGCCGTAGGAGCTTCTACAGGAGAAAGGGAACGGCAAAGCGGATCATGAGGCAGAGAATGGCGCATCTGGTGGAAGAGAAGAATGGGCAGTATAAGATTGAGTGGGGAACATATATGGGATGAGTTTTTTCCTAAGCGGTTATAATTGAAAAGCGATGTTTGAAGTGATATAATTACCTTGTTATTAAGGAGAAAGGGAGTTATAGAATGACAAAAGAAGACATTAGGAAAATAGTATATGCGGTGACAAAAGAATGTGAAAAGAATTTTGATAAGCATAAAACAGAGGATTATACACTCGCTGGCAAAACAACGATTCCTTTTGTATCAAGAACATTGTATAGCAAAAAAGTAACTGACTGGGGCACAGACGAAGATCGAGATGAAATAATCTGCTACTCAAAAGACGGATGGGAACAATTTAATATTACGGTTCAGTACGGAGCTGGAGTTCAAAAAGTAGTAAGTCAGCGTACGGAGAAAATAAGTCAGGATGATGTTGTGAATATGTTTGAACAATTGGAAACATTGTATCAAATTCAGTTTTTACATGAAGCATACGAGGTTCTGCTCTTATCGGAATATTTAACGAGCTTATTATAAAAAATGCCAACCATCAATTACGGTGGTTGGTATTTTTTTGCCCAAAACTTGGCACAAATGCTCTGAAATACTGCTTTATAATTATGATATGAGGAAAGGATTATACCATGTATAGAGCCCAGAGAAATTATGAAAATGTACAGCGGATGTTATTTGACGGGGTAGGACAATACGACATACCGGAGATAGAGCCTACACAATTTGATAACGCTGAGTTTATCGGATTCAATTATGCGAAGAATGCGAAAGAGCCAGCGAACAAAGCAGTACATTTCTTTTTGGATGATTATCAATTCAATAGAGTGTGGACGGATCCAGATAGATATACGGCAATGCTACAGCGGTTTAAGTATGTGCTGACACCTGATTTTAGCTTGTACACAGATTTTCCGAAGTCGTTACAGATCTATAACCATTATCGCAAGCACTGGCTTGGTGCATACTGGCAGATGCATGGTATTAACGTTATTCCAACAATTTGTTGGAGTAATCGGGATTCGTTCGAATGGTGCTTTGATGGAGAGCCTACACAAAGTGTCGTGGCAGTCTCTTCTGTTGGAACACAGAACAGTACAGAGAAGAAACGGCGATTCTTAGATGGATATTTTGAGATGATGGAGCGGCTGGAGCCGGAGCTGATCATATTTTATGGCAGAGTTCCGGAGGAGTGTAAAGAAAAGATTGTGAAGGTAAACTCTTTTGATGGAAAGTGGAGTAAGGAGTAATCAAGTGGGCGGTAGAGGAGCAAGTAGTGGATTCAGTGAGAAAGGCAAGGAGTATGGTAGCCAATACAAGACGTTACTGGAACATGAAATCATAAAATTTGTAACTAATGTCGGGAAAAATTACGAACCATTAATGGAGACAATGAGTCAAGGACGTATGTATGTGCAGGTTGGTGGTGAAGACATTCTAAGAATTGTCCAGATGGATCACGACAATAAGAGAGAAAAAGTTATTGAATTCGATAAGAAAAAGAAACAATGGCATGTACATCATGGCTATTTGCATGCAGAAAACTCAGAAAAATTACACGATCCATTAAGCAAAGCAGATGAAAAGTTGCTTGAAAAAATAAATATGATATGGCATAATCGTAGCAGGTAGATATAGTTTAAGTCTGGTAGAACAGTCAGCAATGAAAGGTCTGCGTTCAAATCGTCGGTATTTACCTTAAGCCTTATGGCTCTATGATATGCATGGAGCTGTAAGGCTTTTTTATTGCCAAGAAAGGAGATGATCGTGTGGCAAACCTGAAAGGAAAGATGAAAAAATTACAGACGGCTATTATAAAATGCGGAATGATTGTGAAGATAAATCAAAATCAGTTCTATTCAGTGGAGCAGAGCCGCATGATTACCTCTTATCGCATTGTTACACCAGTATATTGCTATAACAAATTTAGCGGAGAATGGAAAACAAAAGACTATGAGATATTAAAGACCTGCTCTATGGCAGATTTAATCTATTGTCTATTGGATATTTACAAGGCGGTGAGCGGATGAAGAAAGAACTCACACCGAAACAGAAAGCATTTGCGGACGAATATGTGAAGAATGGTGGCAATGCGGAGAGGGCAGCTATAGAGGCAGGATATTCGGAAAGGTATGCTAGAGGAAATGCACATAAATTGGTTGCAAACAGTTGCATCTCTGAATATATAGCAAAGCAGACCGAGCGCATCGAGAAAGAGCAGCACCGAGACATCATGAGCCTGGCGGACATCCAGGAGCGTAGAAGTAAGATCGCAAAAGGTGAGGTTGTAGATGGTTTGGGGTTTGCACCTGATTTTTCAGATCAGCTTAAGGCTATGGACGGGCTAGAAAAGGCACTGACGATAGCTGAAAAGCAGAGAATTGAGAGAGAAGAAAAAGAAAAACGAGAGAAAGCACCACTGTGGACAGTTCCAATTACAGATATTACTTCTGATTTCGTAGACATCTACCGGACAGTGCATGAAGCATTTGCCGGAGAGATAGATGTGCATGAAATTATTTCTAAAGGTGGACGAGGCTCCATTAAATCAAATTTTTGGGGAGATTTAGCTTACGAGACAATAAGACAGGATCCACAGGCACATATTGTATACACCAGGCGGTACAAGGTTGACCTACGTGGTTCTGTATACAATCAGTTCATGAAGACTGTGATCCGATACAACGATATTGACAATTGGGATTTTAAGCAGTCTCCGATGTGTGCAGTTTATAAACCAACCGGACAGATGGTCATGTTTGTGGGAGCAGATAAACCAATTTCTCTGAAATCATTTAATGTTCCATTTGGCTATGTCAAGCTGCTGATTCACGAAGAATGTGATGAGATGGCAGGCGTGGAACAGATGGACAATATCGAAGATACTTTCCTGCGATCAGATACACCGGCGTTGGATATTAAGATCTTCAACCCACCAAAGTCCAAGAATAATTTCATGAATCAGTATGTGGAAGAATGCCGGGGTAAGCCGCAGACAAGGATCTGTCACAGCTATTATTACAATGTGCCTGTAAAGTGGCTTGGTAAAAGATTCTTTGAACGTGCAGAATGGTTTAAGATTCACAAGCCGTTATATTACCGAAACAATTATATGGGGGAAGTAACCGGTACCGGTGGCGGTATCTTTGATAATGTGGAAGAGCGGACTATTACGGATGCAGAGATCAAGAATCTGCCATTTTTCTATCATGGCTTAGACTTTGGTTTTGAGCATCCACAGACATTCGAAGTTGCCTGGTATGACGAGGATACAGATACACTGTACTGTGTCGCAGAGGTGTTTGCTAAGAGGTGCAAAAACAGCACATTTGCGCGGAAGATTAAGAAGTATATCACAGAAGAAATTATCTGTGATTCTGCGAGACCGGATGCCATTGCAGAAATGCAGGACTGGGGATTCAATGCTATTGGTGCGAAAAAACGTTGGGGATCCGGAAAAGGCAGAGATTACTGTTGGGAGTGGTTGCAGCAGACAACGAAAATTATCGTGGATCCTGTCAGATGCCCGCAACTTGCGCATGAACTTACAACCTTAGAGCATGAACAGCTGGCAGATGGAAGCTTTTCAGATGCGTATCCAACGTTGGGGGAAGACTGCGTAATGGCGCTGATCTATGGATTAAATCGCGTGATTATGGAGAGTAGACGTAACAATGGACTTTATGATGATGAGATAGACGAGGAGGTAGATGATGAAGAATATGAAGAGTAAGCATTATGTTCTTGTGGACAAGGAATCAAGAGAAGTGATTGCGTGTATTTCTGATAATGGCAAAGATGATATTCTGCGGAAGGATGTCGAATTGAAAGTATACGAAGGGACAGAGCCGGTATTTACCGAGACAGATCATGGAGTATTACTGAAAGATAATGCATTTACTATGATATTGTAAGGTGGTGACATATGAACATATTCACGCGAGTAAAGGAGTTTTTCATGAATTTATTTAAAACAAATGCGGAAAAAGAATTTGGTGTTGATATTATATCTTCTGATCTGATGGAGATGGCACAGATGGAGTGGCAGAATATCATCAAGGGTAGACCGTATTGGACGAGTAAGAGCGTACGCACAATCAATTTTGCAAAGTTTTTGTGCTATTACACCAGTAAAAAGACATGTCTTGACTTCAATGTGACGATTAGCGGAAGCAAAAGAGCGGATTATATTAATCAGTGTATTAAAGCAATGATTAGGAAATCCATCAGGGATAAAGTGGAGGATGCCTGTGGCGCCGGCGGCATCATTTTAAAACCAAGTGGTACATATAATCCGACAGGAGCGGTTGATTATGTGATGCCAGGAAGCTTTGCGGTAACGGAAAAAAACAGCAATGGGGATATTCTTGGTGTGATCTTCATTGACCGGCAGATAAAGGGCGAGGACTACTATACCAGATTAGAATACCAGCATTTTCTTTCGCCTGTGGCAGGGAGTGGCGAGAATGCGGGGAGATCTTACCGAATTGAGAACAAAGCGTTTAAATCGCGCGGAAGTGACAGCCTGGGGAGGCCAGTAAAACTGTCAGAAGTGCCGGAGTGGGAAAAAATACAAGAAATAGTCACAATCTCGAATGTGGAAAAGCCATTATTTGGCTATTTCAAAATGCCATATAATAATACAATCGATTACGCATCACCGGAGGGAGTAGCAATCTTCTCCAACTGCATCGAGGAACTTCGAAATCTTGATGTAGCATGGAGCAGAAAAGGTGAGGAAACGGATGATTCCAAACATATCACTTTTATTGACGAAAATGCGCTGATGAGAAGGGATGTAAAAACAGGTGAGAAAGAGCGCGTGGAGCTTCCAAGTTTTGTGAAAGGATTAAAGCATGGAGTCAATGCATCAAGCACAATAGATGAACATATTCCTACCATGCTGACAGAGCAGAGAGTAGCTGATATTAATTCAATTCTTTCCATGATTTCAACGAAAGCAGGCTTTTCACAAGGACAGTTTGTACTTGACCGCAAGACTGGAATCGCAACTGCCACAGAAATCGAAAGTGATGACAGCGAGACGGTAGAGACAATCACAGATATCAGGACAGCGCTAAAAACGGCGATCAAGGATCTGGTGTATGCACTGGATAAGTATTGCGATGTATTCTTTGACATGCCGAGCGGTTACGTTAATGCGCTGGATGAAGATGTGGCAGACGAGGACGTGTTCTATTTTAAGGACCTGCTTGCTTCTTTTGAGCAGGACCGCACCAGGGCATATCAGCTTATGATGAATGGCGTTTACAGCAAACGGAAATATCTGAAAGAATATGAAGGATTCAACGACAAGGAAATCGATGAGATGTTTGCTGAGCGTGATGAAGAAAATGCAGGAGAGCAGCAGGGTGGATTGTATGGTGAGGAATAAGCATGAGATACAACAGGACAGTAGGCTGTATAAATATTCACATTGACACAAAACGCATAGATACTAATATGAGACAGGCACAGGACAAGCTTGACCAGTGTGTGCTGAAAGACATGATAGAATATATACCGTTCCAACAGGGCGCATTGCGAGGTGCAACGCATATTATAGAACCCGGACTGATCTCAACCAATACACCCTATGCACATTATCAGTATGAAGGAGAATTATATCTTGCGGAATCGGGAAGTTCCTGGGCGCACAAAGGAGAAAAGAAATATCCATCCGGACAGCCACTGCATTATCATACGCCAGGCACAGGAGATCACTGGTTCGAGCGTGCAAAACAGACGCATGGCCAAGAATGGGTTGATTTGGTTAAAAGAGAGGTAGGAAGAGGATAGTGCTTGAACCCGAATATTTTTATGGAAAATCAGATAAATTAGTGGAGATGTACCAGGAACTTGAAGACTGGATCATAAAAGACATTGCAATGCGACTGCTAACTGCTGGAGAAATGTCTGGTACTGCAGACAGGGAACTGTATAAATTACAGCAGATGGGACTGCACAGGCAGGAGATTGTGAAGAGGCTATCCAAACTGACAGGAAAGAGCCAGGATGAGATACGAAGATTACTGAGTGACAGTGCAATAACGTCTTTTTCAAATGACCGTGAGGTATTGCAGTACATGGCAGATGTTGTTCCACCTTTGCAGAACAGTGCCGTGATCATGGTACTGAATGCAGAATTGTCCAAAACGGTGGGAGAACTTGGCAACCTTACGAGAACAACAATGATGCAATCACAGCGTGACCTCATCAATATGATGAATGAAGTGGATTTCCGTGTGGCTTCCGGCATGCAGTCCTACAGCAGCGCTGTATGTGAAGTGCTTGATCGTTATGCAAAAAGTGGCGTGATGGTAGATTATCCGACAGGAGCAAAGAGAACGTTGGAAGCTGCTGTGAGATGCTGTGTTGTCACATCCATGAATCAGACCGCCGCAGAAGTGACCAATCAGTATATTGTACAGAATAAGATTGAATACGTTGTTGTATCAGAGCATCCAGGAGCGAGACATAATGAGAAAGATCCGGAAGGTGTTTCTTCCCATGACTGGTGGCAGGGACGGGCGTATAAGATTCGCGGAAGTGAACCTGATTTTCCAAATCTGTTGGAAAGTACAGGATATGATATTGATGCTGAGAAGCAGAGAGGGAGATGTGTTGATCTGCTTGGGTTGCATGGATATAATTGCAGACATTCACACGGTCCGTGGAGCAAAGAATTAGGCGTTCCAAAGCCGAAGGTAGACCGGGAGAAGAGCCAGAAAGTCTACGAGCTGCAACAGAAGCAGAGAGCTATGGAACGTGCGATCAGAACAACAAAGCGCGAACTATTGGCAAAGCAGCTTGAAATAGACGGGATCGCGGAAACAGATGTAAAAGAGGTCTTACAGCCACAGTATGATAAGCTTGCATATAGACTGCGGATGCAGAATAAGAAGTACCAGGAGTTCTGCAAAGCAAATGATTTGCAGACACAGGCGGAGCGGATCAAGGTTGCTGGATTTAAGCGGGCACAGTCGGCGAGGGCGAACGGCAGGGCAACGGCTTATCAGAATCGGAGAACAGACAAGGCAGCTCATTCCGTGAATACGGGGGTAAAAGTAAAGTATGACGAAAATAGAACCTATAGGATAGATTTAGAATCATACGATGAAAATATAAACGATAGTCTATCGACAGCTGCAAAAGAACTGGCAAAATTAGGAGCTGCGGATGGATTTGAGCATAGCGTGTTTGTAGATTTGAACACGGGAGAAATTGGGCGATATGTTACTGATAGATTGCCAGAGTCAGTTGTACCAGATTATTCTTATCTAAAAAAACACAGTAATGTAGCTTTTTTGCATAATCATAATGTTGATACAGAGTTATCATTTCCAGATGTTGGATTGATGGTAAATGAAACGGAGATAAATGTTGTTGCAGCAGTCAGAAATGATGGTATAATCACATTAGTAGAAAGTAACGGAATAAAAAACAGTTCATATTTACCACTCGAATATGAGGAATTTAGAAAAAAGGTAGAACAAGACATGCTGGAAAAAGATGGATACATTGATCCTTGGAAGGTAGAGATTATGTTGCGAGATAATGCTATAGAAAAGTATGCAAAGAATGGAATGAAAACTTATGGAGAGACGATATAAGAATTTTAAAGAGTTTTTAGCAAAAGCCGAATATCCGTTTATTCGCATGGATATGTCAGAAGCCGAATACGAGAAAGAGTATGATTATTATATTCATAATCATGACAAGGTTAGAAATGGAACATATAAGCCGCTTTGGAAACAGAGAGAAGAGGGAGCATAACGCTCCTTCTTTTATTTTCCTCGTTGGTTATCAATATAGTAGAGTATAGTTGTGCCATATGGTTCAATATATAATGTTTTGTCAATCCTGCGAACATAGTTTTCGTTGCCATCATTGCGGATTTGAATTTGATAGGATATTGTTGCGTTTTTACTGGTAAAAGATAAATCGCCTTTTTTAAAATCACCGTTTTGGTCAAAATATAGTCTATAAAGATAGAAATTACCATGATTACCATGAGAACTTAACCACAGATAAAATGGATATTTGCATTTTCTCATGGTCGAGGTGTATGGGGTAAGCCTGAGATGGGAAACGGGAAGGTTACTCCCTATAGCGTAATTGGTGTCAATTATATTTGGCAATATGGTACCTTTAAAATATTTATAAAAAGGTTTGATAAGAGTATTAGCATTACGAAGATATTCGTATGCTTTATCGAGATTGTAGGTATCTAGGCAAATGCATGTAAAATGTTCATCTGAAATGAATGGTTGTTTCAAATCAAAAGGTTTCATATCATAAATAGCCACGTCTTGATAGGTTATATTTAAGTTATTCTCTTTTTTCAGTTCTTCACGTTTATAATATTGTTCCATTTTAGGATTAGGAGCATATGGTGTAACTGTATGGATGGAAAGTGTGGAATTTGACGTATCAGGTAATTTAAACAGATCAAGAATTTTTTGTATTATTGTCATTTATAATGCTGTCCTTTCTGTTGTGTAAAATGATATTTGAATTTTACCATACAGAAAGCAAATGTGCATTAATAAAATCCCCACTTACATGACGTAGGTGGGGAGTAGTGTTTTAATTGGAATCGTGATTCAAAGGATATGGAGATTTGTACTTATCTATTTGTGTAAGTTCATCTAGTCGTTTTACAGCTTCTTCTTTTCCAAGATCATTTAATTTATCATATAAAGATTTTATTTTATCGTAACGAATATGCTCGTAACTAAAGATAGCTTCTGTATAATCCATAGGATGAAGAGTTTCAATATCTAATAGACTCTCAATGTCGATGTCTAAGGCATTTGCTAATTTTGCAAGAGTATCAATTTTAGGGGTTCTAGTTCCTAGTTCGTATTGTGCTACTTGTTGTTGAGATATGCCAAGTTTTGTGCCAAGAGCACGTTGAGATAATTTTTTTTCTGTTCGATATTTTCGAATACGTTCACCAGTAGTCATGATATCACCTCCAACTACATACTATCACATTTTGTAAGCAAAAGCAAAAGATTGTGAAAAATCATTGACACATACAAAAGCATGTGATATATTGTGAAATGTAACAAACATTTGTATGTGAACGGAGGTGAAAAGAGTGAGGATTGATAGAATTAAATTTACAACTTTTTTATTGAAGAGGAATCTTACTCAGAAAGAGCTTGCAGAAATAGCGGGAGTATCAAGAAATACAGTAAGTTCTATTAAATGTGGAAAAAGTTGTACGGATGAAGTTGGACAAGCTATTGCGCATGCGTTGCGAGTAGATGTAGAAGAACTTCTGGAAAAAGAAAAAGAGCAAACACGATAAGTTTGGCAACCGACGTGTTTACTCAAAGTAAAGAATCCCGTAAACGGAATCTCTTTGTTCATAATAGGAGATTCTAGCCTAAAAATCAAGGAGAATTTAAAATTATGAATCAGATTGAACAGACATTAGACAGCAGAGAAGTGGCAGAAATGGTAGGAAAACGACATGACCATTTAATAAGAGATATTAAAAAGTATATTGGCGAAATGTCCGCCCCCAACTTTGGGGAGGGAGCCGAAGCGAAAAATCACTCGGGCTCTGAGTTAGGAGAGCTCAAAATTGAGCCCACCGATTTCTTTAGAGAAAACACATACCGCGATAAGAATAAGCAAGAACGTCCGTGCTATGATATCACAAAGAAAGGGTGTGAGTTCATCGCCCATAAACTGACAGGTATTAAAGGAACAGAGTTCACGGCACGCTACATCAATCGTTTCCATGATATGGAAGATATTATTCATAATGGAATAGAACGGAAAGAAGTTAAAACAACCAGAAAGCATACAGAGAGCTTATCAGCGGTAAATAATGCAGTAAAAATCCTAACACCAATGCTTGCAGCGGCTGGGTGTGATAGTAAGATACAGCTTCTCACAGCAAAATCACTTTATGAAAAAGCAGATGTGACACTTCCGATTATGATTGAAGCGGATCAGCAGTATTTTGATACGGTACATATTGCCCGGCAGGTTGGAATTTATTATCAGAGTTCTGGCAAACCGGCAGATAAGGCAGTAAATGAAATAATTCGTCGACTTGACATTTCGCAAAGTATGTATACGGAAACTTGGGAGAGCAAGGGGAAATGGCAGGGAACTGTTAGAAAATATGCACCAGAGGTTATTACTATGGTTCGTTCTTGGTATGCAGAGAATGGATATCCAAGAGATATTGAGTATGTACAGAGTGATGGTCAGAAAAAAACATATCATGTGATTTGGCGAGAAAGCGAGGTGGCTTGAGATGGAAAGAGCCGCATTAAAGGAACATAAAGAAATTGTAGATTTAGCACCAATTGTCGACGAGATAATAGATTGTTTAATTGAATGTGGTACAGATACATATGACGAATACAGATATATGATAATGTCTTATTGTGCATTTTACGGACAGGTACACATTTTGAAATTATGGGATAAGGTATTCACAAGAGCAGATCAGCGTAAACCGTTACTATTGGAAATGCACTAGGAAATAAGGTAATCAGAGAGTTTAGAAATAGTATTTCTTTTCGTTGCTTGAAAAATGGCACAAATTATATTCAAGTGCGTGTTACAATAATAGTGTCATTTAGAAATCCTTTTTGCTGTGAAAATCAGACAGGCTGACTACCTGCCGTGATAGTCGGAAATTCCCAAACATTAATAATTTCTCCGAAAGATGCACCTTGAAATATAGGTGCATTTTTCATGTTTAAAAGTTGGCACAAATCTTTTCTGTTTTCATGATAAAATAGAAGCAACAAATGAAAAGCACCGGACAGAACGCAGGAGTCTGTCTGCTGACCTGAGAAAATTATGGGATGATGCATGGCACGTCCTGTTTTGGGGCGTGCTTTTTTTCGTTATGGTGCCAGCTATGGATCAAATAGCAGCTCGATCGTGCCGGGCTGACCGGAATAACAACTTTTAAGAAAGAGAGGAACAGGAGAATGATCATTATTGACAAACTGAGAGCACTTGGAGTGGAAGTTACAGATGAAATGGAAAAGATTTTTCCCGGTGACTGGGTAAGTAAAATCGAAATGGATAAAAAGCTTACTAAAATGCAGGAACTGGAAAATCAGAACAAAGAGCTTGTCGGAAAGCAGGAGACACTTGAACAGGAGTTACAGGCATTAAAGAATGCTGCTCCGGATGCAGATGCATTAAATCAGAAGATCAGTGAATTGACTGACACACTGGAAAAAGAACGCAGGGAGCGTGCAGAGAAAGACGAGAAGGCTAGACTGGACGGTCTTGTGACAGAATTTTTCTCAGATAAGCATTTTGTGAATGCCATTACTGCAGATGCTATCAAGGCACAGTTGATTGAAAAATTGAATTCGGATGAAGCGAGAGGAAAAAGTATCTCTGATCTGTTTGATGCTATTGTCAAGGATGAAAAAGGAAATGATAAGCCGGACATTCTCATTGACGATAAGACTTTCCAATTAATGCAGAATCGTAGCCACATTATTGGAAATCCTATCCATCAGCCGGACGGAGCAAAACTGTCAATGGCTGAGCTTATGAAACTGAAAAACCAGAATCCGGATATGGATATCACACCATATTTGGCAAGAAAGAGAGGAGAATAACACATGTTATTTGATTTAGTAAATTTTAACGGTGAAGTATTTGATGCAGCAGTGCGCGAGACACCAAATCTTCGTATGAATGAATTGCTTCACAGTGGTGCAATTGTAGAACGTGGGGAGTATGCATCCCTTCTGCCAGATCAGAAAGGTGGCAATTATATTACTTCACTGATCCGGGCACGACTTGGTGGAAAGACGGTCAATTATGACGGAAAGACCGATATCACAGCAGAAGAGCGTGGCAATTATACGATGGGACGTATCGTTGTCGGAAGAGCTCAGGGATGGACAGAAAAGGACTTCGTGTCGGATATTTCCGGAGACGATTATTCGGCAGCTGCAGGAGAAGTGGCAGAGTTCTGGGATGATGTGGACCAGGATACATTGCTTAGTATTTTAAAGGGTGTATTTTCCATGAATACAGGCGAGGGAAAGAAGTTTGTGGAATCCCATACGTATGATATTACGGACGAGACAGAGAACACATTCGGTCCGACTACACTCAACAATGGAATGCAGAAAGCGCTCGGGGACAAAAAAGCAAACTTTTCTCTCACAATCATGCATTCTTTCGTAGCAACCAACCTTGAGAACTTGAAACTACTGGAATACATGAAGTATACAGATGCGAATGGTATAGAGAGAAAGCTGGGACTTGCTACTTTAAACGGAAGAATCGTGCTGATCGATGATACTATGCCAACGGAAGAAGTAAAGGAAACTTCTCCAGGAACAGGAGACGGATATACAAAATATGAAACATATGTTCTCGGAAATGGCTCAATTGAGTTTACTAACTGTGGTGTAAAGGTCGCATCCGAGATGGACCGAGATCCAGCAAAGAATGGTGGAGAGACGACTTTATACACAAGACAGAGAAAGGTATTTGCTCCATATGGTATTTCATGGAAGAATACGGGAATTGTGTCACCAACAAATGCGCAGTTGGAGGCAGGTACAAACTGGGAAATTGCGCAAAATAACTCTTCAGATAAACCGGATTACTTCCCGATAAAAGCGATCAATATCGCGCGGATCATTACCAGAGGGTAGCAGAAAGGGGCTTTAGATGGGATACACTACCTACGGTTTTTATATTGATAGGTATTACGGGGATTCCCTAATGGAGTCCCCGTTCCAAAAATGGAATGACCGTGCATCGGAAAAGCTTGACCAACTTACCTATGGAAATATCACAGAGGAAGCATTGGAAAAGTTTGATGAAAAGATTCAGAAAGCAACTTGCGCACTGGCGGAGTTGCTCTATCAGATTGAGGATAAAACAAGACACGCAACGGACATAAAGAAGGGAAATATCAAATCCATGTCTTCAGGCGGACAGTCGGTCAGCTTCGGGACAAATGAGACACTGATTGACAAGGTACTTGGAGATAAGACAGCGCAGAACCGGCTGTGTTATGACACTGTGTGCGAATATCTTGCCGGTACGGGGTTGCTCTATGCTGGCATGAATGACAGGGAGTAGAAGATGGGATTTTTTCAGAATAAGACAGTGACATTGTTTAACCGGTGCTTTGATGCGATGACAGAGGAAGAAATATGGTACCCGACTTTGTTTGATCATGCAGACTTAGTGGAAAACAGAAAAACGGTAGTTTCACAAAAGGAAAAAGAGAAAACAGATACGGTGATGCTATACATTGAAGAGGAGAATCTGCCGAAGCAGTATCTCGAAACGAAAGCATGGGTAGCGCTGCCACGGGAAGAGAGAGGACAGTATTTTACACTGACACTCGCAGAAGACTTTTTTGTAAAGGGTGATTGCACCGGGATTGAAATACCGGAAAAAAATTTTTATGAATGGATACGAAAGCGAAAAGATGGCGTCTATAAAGTGATAGGCATTAACAGATATGAAGATATCCTGCCACATTTCGAAATAGGAGGATCTTAGAATGGAAGAAAAAGAAGTTCTTACAATCAGGGATGCAGAAAATGCGCAGAAAGGAATCCTTGAACTTGTACTTGCTTATCCAGATTATCCGGAAAGCTTTTCTGCCGATAATTCCACGGTGAAATGGAATACGCTTGGAGAAGAAAGCTCGATTGGTCTGTACCCAATGCAGGGAGCAAAGTATATAAAGCGATATGTCAGTGGAAGTTATGTCGCACAAATGCCATTTCAGATGCTTTTCAAGAGTTCACCGGCAACGAATAAGGCGACAATCGATGCGCAGGAGCTTCTGACATTGTTAGCAGACTGGATGGAAGAAAAAAGAATCAATTTTGCAGATCAACATTTTTCCCTGGAAGCGATTGAGCGGACTTCGCCGGTATTTGGCAATGGGCAGAATGAAAAAGAGACAATTTATGCTGTAAATATGCAGCTTAGATATTTTTATAAAAAGTAGAGGAGGAAAAAAGACAATGAAGCTGAACTTACAGTTTTTTGCAAAAGACAGAACAAACATGGTTTCGTTACTGGATATCGGAACACTTTTTAGTGGAAAGACACCGAAGATCGTGGAGATGGGAGACGGCTTTAAAGAGATCACCGAAGACTGGGGACCAAATACGGATTCTGTACAGTATGTCAACATGAAGAATGCAGCAAATACCGTAAAAGGTTATGCGTTCAGCATGTCACCGGAGCGAGATTATCTTTCGGATGAGATGCAGGGATGCATTGACGACATCTTAAAGAAATTCCCGACAGGTACCGAGTGTGAGACTTATTATTACCGGTATTATAAGACGGATATCACAGACGGAACAGGTGACTGCATACGAATCCCGGTTACATTGTGCGCGTCAGGAACAGGAGGAAGTGGCGGTGACACCCTCACATCGACCATTCAGATTAATGGAAATGGGGATGTAGAACTTGGAACAGTCACAATCTCACCGGATGGAACTTTCACATGGAAAGCAAAAGTGGACGGCCAGTCAGAAAAACGGTCTGTGACTGCGAAAAATTAAGCAGGAAGGAAATGAAAATCAGTTATGGAAGAAATTAAATTAAGTACCGGGCTAAAGAAAATCGCGATCAAAGATGAAGACGGAGAATTGATTACTGTACTCACGATCGACACTGCGAATGCAGATACAGCAGAGAAATTTGCAGATGTAATAAAAGAACTTAACAATATTTCTGAGAACTGTGAACGGGAAGCAGCGGAATGGAGAGAAAAGCATAAAGAAGATCCTGCATCAGAAGATGTGGACGTGGAGAGTGCTTTAGAGAATAACCGGATCCGTGTGAAGTACCTGAAACAGATCGGAGAGAGCATCGACCGTTTATTTGGGGAAAATACGATGAAGAATATTTATGGTGACATCGTACCGGATGAACTGGCTGTCGTAGAATTTGTGGAGCAGATTGTACCGGTTATGAACCAGCTTTTCCAGAAGAGATTTGAAGTGACGAGACAGAAATATAATAGTGGCAGACGTGGAGCCCGGTCATGAACAATGTCATGCTAGATCCTCTGCCGGACGAATGGAAAGGATTCTTTGTAAATACGGATTTTCGCATCGGTTTGCAGATTTCATTGCTTCAATATGACAAAGAAATCAACGAACGTGAGAAAGTGTGGGCAATTACTTGGCTAATGTTTGAATCATATGACGAAAAAGATTCAGAAGAAAATCCTGTATTGCGGGAATATCCGGATGGAGATGATCTTCAGGAGTGCATCCACTGGTTTTTAAATGGTTGGTATCATGACAGACCAGTGCAGTCAGATGATAGAAGGAAACTTGTTGATTATGATATCGATCAGTGGCGTATTTATGCTGATTTTCTACAGATATATGGAATAGATCTGTCTGTTGCTGATATGCACTGGTGGAAGTTCAACGGGCTTCTCTGGAATATGCCGCAGGAGCAGTCGTCTTTTTTACAGGCAATTGAGATCCGTAGAAAAGAAATTTCTGCAAGGATGAGCAGGGAAGAACGCAAGGCGGTGGAACGGGCGCAGGCAATCTATGCGCTGGAACAGCCGGAAGAACGAAAACAGTATACTAAAGCGGAGCAGTCAAAGATTGACGAATATGACAGAATGATGGAAGAAATACGGAAGAGAAAGCAGGAAGAAAAGGAATTGTTAGATCAGTTCAGAAAGTGAGGGAGTCTGTATGGCTGGTGGATATGATGGCGAGATCCGGATAAAAACAAAAATAGATAACGCTGATGTTTCCAGTCAGATTCTTAAACTTGAGAACCGTATGGAGCAGGCAGCGCAAAAAGCACAAAAGCTGGAATCGTCCATGCGAGAGCTTGAAAAGAAGAAAATACCTTCGGACTCTTACGTGGCATTGGAAAAGCAGTTTGATGTTCTTGTAGAAAAAGGGAAAAAGCTCTCTGAAAGCCTGAAAGGAACTGAGAAATATGTTCCTGCAAAACAGTATGTGGAGACCGAAAAAGCACTGGATTCGGTATCAGCAAAGCAGGACCATCTGCGGAAAAAGATGGAAGCGTGGGTAGAACTTGGAAAGAAAACAAATACCACTTCTTATAAAAAGATGCAGATGGATTTTGCCACACTTGGAAAAGAAGCAGACCTGCTGATTGACAAATTAAAAAAGATGGATGAAAACGGACAGGACAAAGTCCTGTCTGAAAAATGGAAGATTATAAAAAGTCAGATGGCACAGACTGGTGCAGAAGCTTCCAGGGTAAAAGCGCAGATGCGGGAGATGGAAAGCTCTGATACTGTCTATATAAATCCGAAGAATACAGAAGAGTATCAGAAGTTGGCTGGACAGCTAAGGCAGACAAACCAGGAGATGAGCGTACTGGCAAAGCGGCATGATGAGCTGCTAGCAAAGCAACAGAGAATGAAGGATGGCTTAAAGCAGACTTCCGGATTATTCAAAACGATGGTTTCCAGATTGAAAGGTCTTGCATTATCGCTTCTGGTATTTAACTGGATTTCAAAGGCATTCAATGCAATGATTAAAACTTTCCAGACAGGCATTCAGAATATGGCAAAGCATTCCAGTGAGTTTAATGCCAGAATGTCAGAAATGAAGAGTGCAACATCAACATTGAAGGCGTCACTTGGAACGTTTGCAGCGCCGATCATTTCATTGATTGTTCCGGCAATTGCAAAGCTTTGCGGATGGCTGACGATGGCAGTAAATGCTGTGAATCGGTTTATTGCCGCTGTTACAGGAAAAAGCACCTGGACAAAAGCAAAAAAGCAGCAGGTAGATTATGCAAAATCATTGGACAGCACGGCAGGAGCCGCGAAAAAAGCGGCAGGTGCATTGGCATCTTTTGATGATCTGAATGTATTACAGAAGAATGATTCCGGTTCGGGCGGAAGCGGAAGCTCCGGGGCTGACGGTGCGGGATATGAAGAAGTACCTCTGACAGAAAAAGATTTTGCATGGGTAGATCTGGTGAAAGAGAAAATCGCTTCTATTTTACCAATTGTCGTGGCGATAGGAGCTGCACTGCTGATGTGGCAGATTACAGATTTCCTAACCGGTTTGATGGATGCAAATCTTTTACTTGGGACGATTGTGTCGGTGATCGCAATCGTAGCTGGGTCAGTACTTGCCGTGACCAGTTATTTTCATATGTGGAAAGATGGTGTGGACTGGAAAGGACTGATTGGATATATCGTTGGCGTTTCGTTGGCAGTAGGGGGACTGTACGCAGTATTTAATCCCGTAGTGGCAGGAATCACATTGATTACGGCATCAATTGCAGGATTGATCCTTTCCCTGAAAGACATTTATGAGAATGGACTGAATGTGCAGAATACATCCCTTCTATTGGTTTCAGCTTTTGGACTGGTTGCCGGAACATTTATGGCATTTGGCGGACCTGCAGCATTTGTGGTTGGTGCAATCATTGGAATTATTGCAGTAGTTCTACTTTTGAGCCGGCGCGCAGATGAAATCAAGGAGAAGTTTCTAGCACTCTGGGCAGAGCATTTAAAGCCGCTTACGGACAGCATTGTAGCAGGTGTTGAAGAAATAAAACAAAAATTTTTGGAATTTTGGAGTACTTATGTAAAGCCGATTATAACTGAACTTGGAACGAAATTTGATGAGTTGATGTCAAATCATATCCAGCCAATGGCAGAACAATTTATCGAACTTCTAGGAAGCATGATCGATGCTGTAAAAGAACTTTGGGAGAATATAATGGTTCCATTTATAAACTGGATCATAGAGAATATCCTGCCGGTCGTCGTTCCAATTTTTGAGACATTGACAACTGGATTTATGGAGTTTGCAGGATTTATTGCGGATATTATATCTGGAATTTTACAGGTGTTCAAAGGAATTATTGATTTCCTTGTTGGTGTATTTACCGGAGACTGGGAAAAAGCTCTTAGAGGGATATCAGATATTCTGAGTGGCAGATTAAAAGCCATCAGGGGATTCATAGCAGCAGATTTGGCAGTTATTCATACAATCATACAGACTGCACTGGATGTAATTGGAGGAATTGTGAAGGTGGTTTGTAATGGAATCCATGATTTTATTGCCTGGATCTGTGGCGTAATCGACAATAGTATTTCAGCGTTCCTGTCAAGGGTCAATGGCAGTTGGAGTAAGACTTGGAATGCAATGAAAGAAGTGACGGTTAAGATCTTTGATGGAATCTGGAATGTAATCAAAAAGATCATTAACGCAATCCTTGGCGGCATCGAGGGTATGGCAAACGGTGTGGTGTCCGGAGTTAATAGAGTGATTGATGCATTGAACAGCCTGCATTTTGATATACCGGACTGGATTCCGGAAATCGGGGGAAAATCTTTTGGTTTCAGTATTCAGCGCATGAATGAAGTGAGGATTCCGCGCCTTGCCAACGGTGGCATTACGACCGGAAGCACGATTGCGAATATCGGAGAAGCAGGAAGGGAAGCAATTCTTCCATTGGAAAATAACACCGGCTGGATGGACGAGCTGGCAGCAAAGTTAGCGGATAAGATGCCGGATTACAGTGGGACAGGGCAAATCATCCTGACATTGGATGGAAAAGAAGTAGCAAGAGGAGAACTTCCATATATCATTGCAGAACAGCGCCGGATTGGTACGACATTTGGATAGGAGGGATGAGATGCAGAAAACATATACACAGGGACTTGTGATCGATGGCATTGCTTATCAGATTCCTCTGATTTCCATAAAGAGAACAGCTGATTTTCTGGAAAAGTTCGCAGAACGGACGGAAGACGGAGACATCAGGATAGAATCAATAGGTGTATATAAAAACTATACGATTAATATAGGATTGATTGATGACCTTCCCACATACGAACAGCTTTATGAGCATATCACAGATGTGAAAAACCGCTTTCACAAAGTCGTGATGCCGGATGCCGTTAAAAATTATGAGTTTTATGGATATTTCTCCAGTATCTCAGATGAGGTGGAGAAAGTTTTGGACAGGGGAGCAGTTTATAAAGGCCTTACCTGGAAGATGACTAGCAAAAGACCGTATAAGACAGCGTAAGGAGGCAGATATGGGCAATACATATTGTAGGGCAGAAATGAAGTTCATAGATGTAACAGCGCTGTCAGATGCAAAGCCGGATACAGAAGATAATCAGCCAGTCGGAAGCTTGGCACTGCTTGCAGAGGAAGATAAAGTTCCACAGAAAGAGTATGGAACATTGGAATTAAATCAGTTCATCTTGAATGGATCAAAAGAGATCATGCAGGAGCAGGAAGATGATATTGCATTCTGGAGCAAAACGGATTCCAAGGATGACTGCACTTTTGAACAAAATCCGAAGTTTACAGTTGATTTTTCAGCACAGCATTCTTCAGCAGGACTGACATTGTATTTTGAAGATACTTATCCGGCAGAATTAATCATCCGCTGGTATACCGCTTACGGGACAAAGATCGATGAAAAAACATTTTTCCCGAATAGGCTGATCTATGTATGCGTGAATGCCGTACAGAACTTTGCCAGACTGGAAATAGAATTTGTGAGGACCATCTTGCCGCACCGATACATAAAGCTTCAATATATTTTATATGGCAGGCTTATGATATGGGACAAGGACAGGATCAAATCGGCAAAAGTACAGGAAGAAATCGATGTGACGTCTGCTTCACTGTCGATCAATGAAGCGGATATTACAATCTTGGATGAAAAGAATGATTTTGATGTGGGAAATGAAGTTGGGGCATGGAAGTCCGTACAGAAAACACAGGAAATCATACTTTCTGAATTTAGGAGTGGAAGCTTTTTCCCAATGGGGACTTTTTTTCTAGACGATTTTTCTTTTTCAAAAAATCTGGCACAGTTTAAGCTGATTGATAGCATTGGCCTGATGGATAAATACACATTCTATGACGGAGAAATCTATGAGAATACGAAAGCTGGAGTAATCATGGAACAGATTTTTGCAGTATGTGGAATTAAAAAATATTCCATTCAAAAAGAAGTATATGATATTCAGTTGAGTGGTTATCTTGCAATCCAGTCATGCAGGGATGCATTGAAAATGATTTGCTTTGCCTGTGGTGCTGTTGCAGACGACAGTAGAAGTGATACGGTGAAAATCTGTAAGCCGGACCGTTATGTAAAATCAACTGTTGGCCTGAACAGGAAGTTTAATGGAAATACAAAAGTGGCGCTGGATGAATATGTTTCTGGAGTATCAATAGAGTGTGGAAGATATGTCCAGGATGAGGAGAGAACAAAACTTTATGAAGACAGTTTGCCGGCTGGAATTTCAAAAATCATATTTTCTGATCCGTGCAGACCGGAATCCTTATCTGTATCTGACGGAGAGATTGTGGAAGCAAAGACGAATTATGCAACAATCAAGATGCAGAAAGCGGGTAAATGTATTTTGTATGGAAAGAAATATCAGACAGAAACATTTTCCTATGAAAAGAATATAAAACTGCTTGAGGCTGGGGAGACAGAGAACAGGAAGAGCTTTGGAACGATCACTCTGTATAATATGGAAGTTTTACAGGAAGTAGCAGAAGCGCTGCTGTCGTATTATTCCTTGAGAAAGACACTTAGTATGAAATATTTGCCAGAGCATGAAAAAGTCGGGAACTGGGCGGATATAGAGACGCTAGGGGGACATATGGCAACGACATTAATTGAAAAACAAACGATTGATCTTGCAGGTGGATTTGTTGCTGTGGCAACATGCAGAGGTTATTCAACGGTTGTGACACAGAGCTATTATGCAGGAAAGGAACTCTATGCAGGAGGTGCAATCTTATGACAGGTATTGGAACTTATAATAAAAGTCCTGTTTTTATCTATGATAGGACAG
Source organism: uncultured Roseburia sp. (assembly GCA_934358955.1). GTDB lineage: Bacteria > Bacillota > Clostridia > Lachnospirales > Lachnospiraceae > Roseburia. The sequence continues at coordinate 33,756 of CAKRLC010000004.1, forward strand.
AGGCAGATGTAAACCGGGTAAAAGAGCTTGCGTCAGCCGGATGGGATGGCATGAGTAAGGAAGATAAGAAAGCATGGCTTACTGGACTAAAAGGCACATTCAACCGGTCAGATATGGAGCGGTTGGAAAGTAATTGTGCACAGATTGCAGAGCTTTTGCGTCTAAAAATAGATACATATGCAGAGGAGTTCCCGATTTATCCGGATCAGGACTACTTTCTGCATTTGCTTGGAAATGTTGCAACGTTACGGAAAAGCGGTTACCGGTACATAGAGACACCGGAAGTGCCTAATATGCCTGTTAACACATGGCAGAAGATGAATGATTTGGAAAAAATTTTGTGTGATGTTTATACCGTGTACAGCAATCATTTTAAATATTATGCTGGAAATGAAATTTATGCAGGCGAAACAACAGGTTTCTTACTGTAGAGGAGGTTTTGAGATGAGTTTTAACAGGAAAGTCTGGACTAACAGAATGACAGAATATCCAAATCGCAGAAGATTGACAAGAGAAGATGGAACATCGGAGCTTGTAACAGTGGCAAGAGAGGAAGGAAAGGTGTCAAAAGAGGGAGATCCTTTTTCTGAAGAGACGATGAATGATTTGGAACAGCGTATTAACGATGGATTTGATGATATTGCACAGATTACAGAGGCAGAGATTGATGCTGCACTGACAGGAGGTGAAGTTTCATGAGAAGAGGAACAACACCGACCGTCACAATCTATGTGACTGGTTGTGAGCTGTCCGAATTTGACACAATTTATGTCACATTCCGGCAGGATATGAAGATCATCGACAAAACCGGAGATGCCATCAGTGTAAATGGGAATACTGTGAAAGTTTTTTTAAGCCAGACGGATACATTGATGTTTGACAGTTCCAAAAGATGTGTTGAGGTGCAGCTCCGCGCAGTGAATGAAGGAGGTGTTGCCATTGCGAGTAATATCCGGCAGGTGCCGGTAGAGTCCATACTGAAAGAAGGTGTTATCTGAAATGAGAATCGACATGGAAATAGACCAGGATGATAATACTGTTTCTCTGGATGTAAAGGAAGTGTATCAGGTTGGTACAGGTGACGATTATGAGAAGCTGAAAAACAAGCCGAGATTAAACGGCAGGGTGATCGTCGGGGATATAGAAGAGACGGACCCGACCGTCCCGGAATGGGCGAAAAGCCCGACAAAACCGCAGTATACAGCGGATGAACTGAACGCACTCAGTAAAGAAGATGCGATTACATTAACAGAAATTGATGAAATTTTCAAAGGATTATAGGGAGGAAACACATTATGGCAAACAAATATTTAGATCTTGCAGGAGCAACTTATCTTATTGGAAAGGTGAAAAAACTTTTAGGTAAAAAAGTAGACGCAGTAGATGGAAAAGGATTATCTACAAATGATTATACAACAGCGGAGAAAAATAAGCTGTCTGGAATCGAGGAAAAAGCAAACAAGACGGTAGCTATGACTGGTGCAACAGCGTCTGCAGCAGGTAAAGAAGGTTCTGTTCCAGCACCGGCGGCAGGAGCAAATACAAAATTCCTCCGCGGAGACGGAACCTGGCAGATACCGGCGAATACAACTTACAGTGCGATGACCGGAGCAACAGCATCCACAGCCGGTAAAGCGGGACTTACACCGGCACCGGCAGCAGGGGATCAGGAAAAATTTTTAAAGGCAGACGGAACCTGGGCAACTCCGAAAGATACAACCTATGCAGATGCAACACAGGGTGCACATGGTCTTATGACAGCTGCTGATAAAAAGAAACTCGACGGTGTGGCAGATGGAGCGAACAAGACAACGGTAGACGCCTCCTTGAGCTCATCTTCTACTAATCCGGTACAGAACAAGGTTATCAATGCAGCATTGGCAGAAAAAGCAGCACTTGCAAGCCCGACCTTTACTGGAACCCCAAAAGTTCCTACAGCGGCAGCCGGAACCAACACAACACAGGCAGCTTCCACAGCTTTCGTTGCTGCAGCAATCACAGCAGCTATGGGTGGTATCACAGGGATTGATTTCCAGGTTGTGGAAAAACTTCCGACAACTGGTACCAATGGAGTGTTCTATCTGATCGCAAATAGTGGAAGCGGACAGAATTCGTATGACGAATATATCTGGGTGAATGAGAAGTTTGAAAAACTTGGAACAAGAGAACTTGATCTGAGCGGATATCTTAAGGCAAGTGATATGGCTGCGATTACGAACGCAGAGATTGATGCAGCATTTGCATAAAGCAGGAGGTAGGAAAACATGGCAGCAAGAAAATTTCTTGATCTTGATGGACTGAGCTATTTTATTAAAAAGATTATCGGGAAGACGGATATCTCGGATATTGGGGACGGAACCTGCACGGGCGGGCTTGCTGCCTTGAACCAGGGACTGAGTGATTGTTTAAAATCTGTAGCTGATGGTAAGAATGCGCTTCTGGGTACCATCAGCGCATATTGGTCAGAAGCAAGCAAGTGGAACGCAGATGGGACAGGGGGTAAATTGGCTGCATCATGGGCTAATTTGCAGGATATGATAACGAATGTTTATAATGCCGGAAACAACAGTGGTTATAATAGCGGATATAATGTGGGCTACAATAATGGAAAAGCGGCGGGCAGACCGGAATCAATCCGTATGGATTTCATTGGTGGGCAGTCAGATGCTGGATGTGTCCGAGAGGAAGATTATCGTCTATTTGTACCAGCTGGATATACACAGGTTGAGGTTGGAGGAAATACAACACTTGTAGGCTACGGTAGAACCGTTGGCATTCAATTACAAGGATGGAACGGATCGGCATTTGTCAATATTGCAACCTGGACAGCGCAGGCAGGTTCTGTCGCGCATATGAGTGGTACATATAATATTGCAGCGTATCAAGGTCAGCAAATTCGTATTCACAGAGACGCAGGGCATGCAGCTACCGGAAGTTTTAGCGGATATATGAAGATAAAATAATTTTTTATGCCGAATTAGAAAAATAGAATCATAAAGTGCCGGATGACTAATCGTATCATGCTTGGTCATCTGGCGATTCCGTTCCGTTTCAAGTTGGCACAAAATCACCTGTAGCAGAACTTATAATAAAACATATAAATATAAGGAAGGAGTATACCCTTTGGAATTGTTAAAACAGACATATGAGATCGCCCTGCCGATCATCCTGACTGCATTCATGGGCTATATCGTCTGGCTGCTGAAAAAGCAGAAAAACGACCGGGATGCGAACAGCCGGGGCACAATGTTACTGTTGCGTGTGCAGCTGATCGAGTACCACGATAAGTACATGAAGCTGGGAGAAATCCCGTCTTACGCCTATCAGAATTTTCAGGAGATGTACGATGCGTATCACGAACTCGGTGGCAACGGCATGGTGACGAAGATGAAAAATGAGATTGAGGAGCTTCATCTGAAGCAGAAAAGAGGTAGTGATGAGTGATTTAAGCTTTTTATCAGATTTTATGATTCCGGTGATCGTAGGGATCTGCCTGTGTGTAGGGTATGTGGTAAAAAAGTGGATTAAGGACGTAGACAATAAATACATTCCGACGATCTGTGCAGTTCTTGGCGTGTTCCTTGCCGTTTGGATCAATGGATGGACGATTACGGCATCTATCCTGCTAAGTGGATTATTTAGCGGCCTGGCAAGCACAGGACTGCATCAGTTGTTTAAACAGTATATTGAAAAAAAGGAAAGCGAGGAATAGAATATGAGAATTAATGTACATGCCGGACACAATCCGGATGGGAAAGTAGCATGTGGAGCTATTGGTATCATCAGAGAATCCACGGAAGCTAGAAATGTGAAGAATGAGGTCATCAGACAGTTAAAAGGTCTTGGACATACAGTATATGATTGTACAGTAGATAATGGCGCAAGCGCAAATAATGTACTTTGCAATATTGTCAATAAATGCAACACTCACGATGTAGATCTGGATGTTTCCATTCATTTTAATGCCGGCGCAGGAGACTCTGCCGGAAACGGAAAGACAACCGGAACAGAGGTTTATATTTACAGTGATGTCAGCAAAGCAAAAAATTATGCACAGAGCGTAGTTATGGAGATTGCAAAGCTTGGATTTAAAAAACGTGGCGTAAAAACGAATCAGAAGCTTTATGTGCTCCGCAAGACAAAAGCGCCTGCAATGCTGATTGAGTGTTGCTTTGTTGACGATAAAGACGATGTGGCAATTTACGATTATAAGAGCATGGCATCTGCAATCGTATATGGCATTACCGGACAGCAGTACATTGAACCGACCAACAGCACATCGGATGACGATGCATCTTCCGCCGGATCAGAGACAAGTGTTGGGGATAAAAATGCGCTGTACAGAGTACAGGTAGGAGCATATCGGAACAAAGACAATGCAATTGCATTGAAAGAAAAGTTAAAAGCAGCAGGATTTGATGCTGCAATTGTGAAAGCCTGATGATATAACTGGTAGTATATAGAGAAAATGTGTTTCTATCTATTAAATACAAAGTGATTTGTCAGCTGTTTACATGTAAGCTGTCATGACAAGATTCATGACAAGATTTTGTATTATTATGACAAATTTATAATTAATTTAACAAATATTTTGAACATGAAAAAAGCTGCAAACCCTTGATTTTTCAATGAAAATCGTAAGTTTGCAGCTCTTTTGCGTTAATGCAGGAAATGGGACTTGAACCCACACACTGTTGCCAGCGTCAGATTTTGAGTCTGATGCGTCTGCCATTCCGCCATTCCTGCATTTGTATGAGTGAGCAGAAGCGCTCACGCGAAAATTATAATACCATAATAGTAGTAGAATTGCAAGAACTTTTTTTGCCGCTTTTTTATCCTCCTTTTTTATCCGACTCAAAGATTGGTTATTATTATTTAGCAGGATTCACGCTTTCAGAGGCTTATCGGAATGTTTGCACAATGAAACTTGTAATATTTCTTTTGTGCAATCTACTAGCATAAACTTAAATGCAGACCTTTTGACACCCGAATCTTAGTAGTAAAATAGTTGCAGTTTTGCGCGTGGGTAAATCGGGGATAAAGAATTGAAAAAAATTCTCAAAAACAATTGACCCGAAAAGTAAGTTGGAATAAACTGTGTTTGACCGGTCAAACACCGGTAGTGACAGACGAAAGAAAAGGGTGAACATAAAGTTATGACATTAAAAGAACTGGAAATAGGAAAAAGTGCAGTGATTCGGTCCGTAGGCGGGCAGGGAGCGCTCAGACAGCATTTCCTTGATATGGGAATGATACCGGGAGCGGAGGTGACGGTTGTGAAGTTAGCTCCGATGGGAGACCCGATGGAATTGCAGATTCATGGATATGAGCTGACACTTCGCCTTGCGGAAGCAGACCAGATTGAGATAGAGCAGATATCCAAACGAAGCAGAAGCCATGAAGGAAGCCAGAACATTAAAGATTCTGCGCATCCGGGTCTTGGAGAAGAAGGAAAGTATCATTCTAAGGAGCATGAAATGCCGCTTCCGGAGGGAACCAGACTGACCTATGCATTAGTTGGAAATCAGAATTGCGGAAAAACAACACTGTTTAATCAGTTGACAGGATCTAACCAGCATGTGGGAAATTTCCCTGGAGTTACAGTTGACAGAAAGGATGGTTCGATCAAAGGCTATCCGAATACGCTTGTAACAGACCTGCCTGGAATTTATTCCATGTCTCCTTACAGCAGTGAAGAGATCGTGTCCAGAAATTTTGTTTTGAACGAAAAACCAAAAGCGATCATTAATATTTTGGATGCGACAAATATTGAACGAAATCTGTATCTGACAATGCAGCTTTTGGAGATGGATATCCCAATGGTTGTTGCACTGAACATGATGGATGAGGTTGTGGGAAACCAGGGATCGATCGATGTAAATACGATGGAGGCATTGCTTGGAGTACCTGTTATTCCAATCTCAGCAGCTAAAAATGAAGGTGTAGATGAGGTTGTAAAGCATGCGATCCATATTGCAAAGTATCAGGAACGTCCGCTTAGACAGGATTTTTGCAGTAAGAACGACCATAACGGGGCAGTCCACCGATGCATCCATGCAGTGTATCATCTGATCGAAGATCATGCGGAAAAAGCAGAAATACCGGTTCGCTTTGCTGCGACAAAAGCAATCGAAGGGGATCCGCTGATCTTAGAACAGTTAAAATTAGACCAGAATGAAACAGAAATGTTAGAGCATATTGTCTGCCAGATGGAAGCAGAACGCGGATTAGACCGAAGCGCTGCCATTGCAGATATGCGATTTGAATTTATCGAACGGTTGTGTGAGCAGACCGTTGTAAAACCAAAGGAGAGCAAAGAGCGTGTACGAAGTGAGAAGATCGACCGCATCCTGACAGGAAAGTATACGGCAATTCCTTGCTTTATCGGTATCATGCTGCTGGTGTTTTACCTGACCTTTAATGTGATCGGCGCATGGCTTCAGGGATTGATGGAGGCAGGAATCGACAGGTTGTCAGAGCTTACCGATGCGGCAATGACAGCTGCAAATGTAAACAGTGCGATCCACAGCCTTGTGATCGATGGTATTTTCAACGGAGTGGGCAGTGTATTAAGCTTTTTGCCAATTATCGTGACACTCTTTTTCTTCCTGTCCCTGATGGAGGACAGTGGTTACATTGCACGTGTGGCATTTGTAATGGATAAGCTGTTAAGAAAGATTGGTTTGTCCGGACGAAGTATTGTACCGATGTTAATAGGCTTTGGCTGTACAGTACCGGCAGTTATGGCAACAAGAACGTTGACAAGTGAAAGAGACCGTAAAATGACGATCCTTTTGACACCGTTTATGAGCTGTACTGCGAAGCTGCCGATTTATGCATTTTTCGTCAGCGTATTTTTCCCGAAAAAAGGCGGTCTTATCATGGCAGGCCTGTACTTGCTTGGAATCGTAGTCGGAATCCTTGCTGCTTTTCTTTACCGTGGAACGCTGTTTCGCGGGGAACCGGTTCCGTTTGTAATGGAGCTTCCGAATTACCGGCTTCCAGGAGTTAAAAATGTAGCACAGCTATTATGGGAAAAAGCAAAAGATTTTTTACAGAAGGCATTTTCTGTGATCCTGATTGCAACGATCGTTGTGTGGTTTTTACAGAGCTTTGACTTAAAGCTGAATATGGTCGAAGACTCTGCAGACAGTATCCTTGCAGCAGTATCAGGGCTGCTTGTACCTCTGTTTAGACCATTAGGACTTGGCGACTGGAGAATCTGTACATCTTTGATCTGTGGATTCATGGCAAAAGAAAGTGTGGTATCTACATTAGAGGTCTTATTTGCAGGAAGTATCCACGAGGCACTGACATCCGTTGCAGCAGCGTCCCTGCTTGTGTTCAGTCTGTTGTATACACCATGTGTGGCTGCAATCGCATCGATCAAGCGTGAGCTTGGAACAAAATGGGCAGTGGGCGTTGTATTCTGGCAATGCTTTATTGCATGGATATTGGCTTTTGCAGTGAGGATCATCGGCCTTATGGCAGGAGGAATGTAAATGAATGTATGGGATATCCTGATCCTTGCATTGATCGCTGGAATGGTGATCGCGGGATTTGTTGTAAGAAATAAGAGAAAAAAAGAAGGAAAAGGCTGCTGCAGTGGAAGCTGCAGCAGCTGTGGATGTGGATGCGGAGAAAAAAAGAAATCAGATCCGTGTTAATGCATCCAGATTTTCTTCAAACTGTTTCTTTAAGAGCTTTCTGGAATAGCAGGCAGCCACAAAGGAGGACAGTGCCAGATTATATACATTTGTATACTGTACATAATGCCATTTCAGGTTTTCTTTCCAGTTGACAAGTGTAATGGTTTTGTCCTCATCAAGATGGTAATCATAAAGATTATTGCGCAGTTCGTAGGCAACAGCGTAGGAAAGGATTCCTTTCATGATCACTGCAGCTTCTGCCGGCACAGGAAGCTCCTTCATATCAATGGCACCACTGCGGTAAAAAGAAGAAAAACGGTTAGCAGGGTGCTTTAACTGGAACAATCCGTCTAATGTAAAATTCTCAAGATCTGTATTAAAAGACTGTAAGGTAGCCAGAACCAATGTGTCGATCATTTCCTGGAATGCCGGCTGGGCAAGGCAGTTTTTTGTCTCAAAATATTCATCCATAAAATCATACAGAATGAAATCTTCGCATGTGAAATGAAGCTCTTCCATATAAACAGCTGCAAACTTCGGAAGAAGTGAGATCAGTGTGCTGTAATGGATGGAACAGATCGCAAGCGCAGCATAAAAGTCAGTCTCTGTTTCGATCAGGGCATCGAGATTGATTGCAAGATCAGAAAAATCAGCCGCATAAACAGCAGGGCAGACATCCTTATAAATGCGGTTTAAAATTGCAAGACCAAAGCCGGATCTGTCATCTATGATCGCGATCGCGTAGAGTAAGAGCACCGGATCAAAGGAATTTTCTGCAAAGGAAGGGGAAAAATAAAAATCCTCCTGTAAAAAATGATAAATATCATTCAGGCTATCAGCGTCAAGCGGACATTCTAAAGTATCTTTTAATGTTTTTACAATGGAAGCATTCTCTTTTGCTGCCGCAGATAAAAAACGATATACAACATATTTCTGAAAACGGTCCATATTTTCTTCCGGCCCATTCTCTAAATATTCTATTAAAAATTCTGTTGGAAAAAATTGGTCAAAAAATTCATCCATGATCTGTGATCCTCCTAAAATATCAGTATAGTTCCTGCTTATGTTACCCTATTTTGTCAGAGAAAACAATAAAAAACAGTAGAAAAACGAAAGAATTGTGAAAGAATTGCGGAAAGCATTGCACAAAAATATGGAACGATTTATAATATTCTGTGATATACGATAAGAAAGGGCAAAGGAGATAAGAAATATGTTGAGAGCAGCAGATTATCGGGAAAGAGCCAGAGCATCTTTGAGAGGAAACTGGGGGATCGCAGTATTAGTCAGCTTCCTTGGTATGTTATTAGGAGGAATCGAGACAGGCTCTATTGTAAATATATCCTATGATGCAAGCAGTGGTGTAGGTTTTGAGGTGTTTGGAGTGGATCCAAGGACAGCTCATATTCCGGCAGATGTACTAGGATTTCTGACGATGGCAATGATGGCAGCAGGTTTTTATGCTTTGATCAGGTTTGTGATCGGTGGAGCAGTGGAGCTTGGCGTGTGTGCTTACTTTTCAAAGCTGGCATTAGGTGAGAATGCAGATGTCAATGATGAGTTTGCTTATTTTAAATACTTTGGAAAGGCTTTTGGACTTCGTCTTGTAACGAGCGTATTTGTTTTTTTATGGTCGTTACTTTTTGTGATTCCGGGACTAGTGGCAGCTTACCGTTATGCGATGGCGCCTTATATTATGGCTGAACATCCGGAGATGGGGATCATGGAGGCGATTGAGGCATCCAAACAGATGATGGATGGAAATAAATGGGCATTATTCTGCCTGGATATCAGCTTCATCGGCTGGACACTTTTATCCGCATTAACATTTGGAATCGGGGATCTGTTCCTGACTCCATATACACGGACGGCAACCGCTCATTTTTATATGAACCTGACGCGCGGAATGAACCAGACGCAAAGCTATTAAGCGGCAGAGTAACGGATTTCTGACAAAGAATAACTGAAATTGCGATAATTTTGTGAAATAATCAGAAACAGATTTAAAATGAAAAAAGGATGTGCTAGAATAGAACAGATTTTAGCACATCTTTTTTTGTGTTGCAAAGCATTAGGAGTGACAGAATATGAATGATTTAAAAAAGTGGAAAAAATATGGAGCAGGAGTGGGGCAGGCGGTCATGATCGGAGTGTATCCTATCCTGGCTTTTTATCTTATGGAGTGCTACACGCACAATCCGATCGCAGAAGTACGCCCGTGGGCACAGCTTTTTAATATGATATTATTTGAGCTGGTGGCCTGGATTTTGATTTTTGTTACAGGCCGTATCCGGCTGGCATTGAGGGTGGAACTGACCGTTGCAATGCTTTATGGAATCGCCAATGCCTATGTGGTCCGGTTTCGGACAAACCCGATTGTGCCGTGGGACATTTTTTCATGGAAGACCGCAGCGAGTGTGGCAGAAAATTATGATTTTAAACCGGATCAAAGAATGATTCTTGTTACAGGGGCATTTTTTCTCTTACTATTTTTGGCACATTTTGTGAAACAAAAGAAACTGGAATGGAAGAAAGGCGGACTTTGGCTGAGACTGTTTTCGGCAGCAGCTGCCTGTGCAGTACTTTGTTTCTTTGTGAGCAGACTGCAGGATGAAACATTCCAGACAAGCCACAGGCTGTATCCTTTTTTATTTACGCCGGCTTATATGACACAGGTGAACGGGATCGCAGTGACATTTGCTATGGATCTTGCCTTTGTGACGGTGGAGAAACCGGCAGAGTATGACGCAGGTAAGGAACAGGAGGTTCTTGCTGCGTATGAACAGACAGAAGAAACAGATGCAGGGGAACTGCCGAATATTATTGTTGTGATGAATGAGTCGTTTTCTGATCTTTCCGTATTAGGTGAGTTTACAACAAACGAGGATTATATGCCATTTTTACACAGCCTGCAGCAGGGAAAAGAAAATACGGTGACAGGGTATTTGAATGTGTCTGTCTGTGGAGGCAATACGGCAGATACAGAATTTGAATTTCTGACAGGCAATACGATGGCATTTTTACCACAGGGAAGCATTCCGTACCAGCAATACATTACGAAGGAAATTCCGGCATTGCCGGCGTATTTAGAGTCTCTTGGATATCAGACGGTTGCAACCCATCCATACAATGCATCGGGCTGGCAGAGAGATAAAGTATATCCTTTGCTGGGGTTTGAAAAAAGCGTTTTTAAAGAAGGGTATTGGGGAGCAGAACTGGTAAGAAAGTATGTCAGTGATGACAGCTGCGTGAATAAGATTATTGAACTGTATGAGCAAAAGGAAGCAGGAACACCATTGTTTGTCTTTAATGTAACGATGCAGAATCACGGTGGATATACAGATCTGTATGATAATTTTACACCGGATATTCAGGTGGACGGAGTGGAAAGCACGGCATTAAGCCAATATCTGTCGCTTGTAAAGCTGTCGGATGCATCCTTGGAAAAGCTCATCACTTATTTTTCACAGGCTGATGAAAAAACTGTGATCGTCTATTTTGGGGATCATCAGCCAAATGATACCGTTGCAGCCCCGATTTTGAATAAAAACGGTATGACAACAAAGACTCTGACAGAAGAGCAGCTGCAGAGGCGCTATGAAGTACCATACGTGATCTGGGCAAATTATGAGATTGATGCGGAAAGCGGAAAAGATACAAGTGTGAATTATCTGGCAGCAGAAGTATTGCAGTATGCAGGTGTGGCTCCGGGAGCATATGGCGAATATCTTCTGGAACTGGAAAAAGAGTATCCGGTGATCTCGGCTATGCGTGTAAAAACGGGCGACGGCAGGGAAACAAATGCTGCTTCGGAAAAAAATGGACTGAAAGAATATCAGAGTCTTCAATACTATCAGATGTTTGATAATGAGAATAGAGCAGGTCAGAAATGAAAGAAAAAAGCAGAATGAAAAAATGGAAGAAAAATCAGGTATTATTGGGCAGCTTTTTCGTGCCGCTTATTATATTATGTATCATCTGTCTAGATCATGGTGTGTATCCGTTTGGTGACAGGTGTCTTTTACAGGTTGATATGTATCATCAGTACTGTCCGTTTTTTACAGAGTTTATGGAAAAATTAAAAGCCGGAGACAGCCTGATGTATTCATGGTCGATCGGGCTCGGCTCAGATTTTGTGTCTTTATTTGCGTATTATCTGGCAAGCCCGTTGAACTGGCTGATCATCTTATGCCCACGCGGTTTTGTGATCGAATTTATGTCTGTTCTTATGATTTTAAAAATAGCACTTTGCGGTCTGACGATGGGCTATTATATGAAAAGACATTTTAAAACAGAAAATCCGGTTGTGATCGTGTTTGCAACAGCTTACGCCCTGTCAGGCTTTCTCGCAGCTTATTCCTGGAACGTGATGTGGTTAGACAGCATTGTACTTGCACCATTGATCGTGCTTGGATTAGAGCAGCTTATCTGGGAAAAAAAGCCGGCACTTTATTTTGTGACGCTGGCAGTATCCATTTTGTCGAACTATTATATGTCGATTATGATCTGCATTTTCCTGGTATTATATTTTCTGATATTATGGGTGGAAAATGGAAAGGACAGAGTTGCAGCTGCATTTAGATTTGCATGGTATTCGTTGCTGGCAGGTATGACAGGGGCAGTGCTTTTGATCCCGGAAGCAATTATTTTGGGGGAGAGCGGTTCCCAGGGACTGAAATTTCCGGAACAGATAGAGTGGTATTTTAATATCATTGCAGAGCTTGGCCGTCACAGCATTCTGACAGAGATCTATACAGGCAGGGATCACTGGCCAAACCTTTATTGTGGCGTAGCGGCTTTATTTCTGATCATTTTATATGTGTGCAACAGGAAAATCAGCTGGAAACAAAAAATGCCGCGTTTGTTACTGCTTGCTTTTTTTGCAGTGAGCTTTTCAAATAATATGCTGGATTTTATCTGGCATGGATTGCATTTCCCGGATTCGCTGCCGGGACGTCAGAGCTTTTTGTATCTGTTTCTGCTGTTGTGTGTCTGCTACGAGGTGCTGGAAAATCTGGATGGCAACCGTGTGGCAGATGGAGTTGCAGCACTTGTGGCAGATGGAGTTTTTCTTGTTGCGGCGTATTACCTGTCAGAGAAAGAAATGGCAGAAAAAAGCAGTTTTCTTTTTACCGCGGCACTGATTGTTGTATATCTGGTCGTATTTGTTTTATGGAAGCAAAGTACAAAGAAAAACCGGAGCTTTGCAGGGTATATTGCCTGCGCGGTGATGATCTGTGAGCTGGCAGTGAATTTTGATATGACGGGACTGGATACAGTGACACGTTCTGCTTATACCGGGAATTGGGAAAATTATGAGACCATTTTACAGCAGGTTTCACAGAAAGAGCAGCAGGAAAATAACGGAAACGCGGTTTTTTACCGGACAGAAGAACTGGAACGGAAAACAAAAAATGATGCGGCGCTGACCGGTTATTATTCCGCAACGCAGTTTTCTTCCCTGATGAACATTAATGTCAGTCATATTTACCAGGATCTTGGTATGGAGGGCGGCAAGAACTTCTATTGTGTGAATGGGGCAACTCCACTGATCACAGCTATGCTGTCCTTAAAATATGTCATCGCGGATAATGCGATGGAGGAAGGACCGCTGCGTACACTTGTGGCGTCGTCCGGAGACAGTTATTTATACGAAAATAAATATGCGTTGCCATTGGGCTTTATGGTAGCGGATGAAGTGGCAGAAAACTGGGACTATAAAACAGGCAATGGTGTTTCAAACCAGAATGAACTGGCATATCTTCTTGGCGCAAAAGAGGAAATGCTTTCCGTAGTACCGTCAGAGTCAGCGACGGGTGTTTCTTCGATCAGCGTGATGGAGGATGGATATTATTTTGCAGCGTACAGCTCTGTGACATCAGACACACTGGAGGAAGAAGTCAGTGATGGAAGAACGAAGTCATTTACCAAGGCATCACATGGGTATATTTTAGACCTTGGCCATGCAAAGTCAGGCGATGTGATCAGGATCAAAAATTCCAATAACGAGTGTGTGAATATTACGGCTTATAAGCTAAATATGGATGCACTTGATACGGCATATCAGACATTAAGCAGCCAGACAATGGAACTGACCTCTTTTTCAGACCGGAAAGTGGAAGGGACGATCGAGGTCCAAAAGGCTGGAAGACTTGTATTTTCTATTGCAAATGAAGATGGCTGGACGGTGTATGTGGATGGAAAAGAGATGGAACCGGAAACATTTGCGGAAGCATTTCTGAGTGTTCCGTTAGAAGAGGGGACACATGATATTCTGCTCTGCTATACAACGCCGGGATTGAAAGCCGGCGCATGTATCAGTGCGGCAGCCGTATTGCTTTTTGTCTTATCAATGCTCCTGAAAGGAAAAAAGAAGAAGGAAAAATAATATTGTTGTATCGATAGGCCTGTGTTACAATAAACGTGTCTTCGCAAGGAAGAAAAAACGCAAAAGGCGGGGACAGAAAAGAGGAAAAAGAATGCTGGAGACAGGAATCAAAGGTGAAGTAAAAGAGATCGTTTCTGAGAAGAATTCAGCCGCAGCAATGAAAAGCGGCGAGTTAAATGTATATGCAACCCCTGCTATGATCGCACTGATGGAGCAGGCTGCTTACAAGAGCGTTGCAGCAGAGCTTGAGGAGGGAAAGGGAACTGTCGGAACTCTGATGAATGTATCCCATATCTCTGCGACCCCGCTTGGAATGGAAGTAACCGCCAAGAGCGAGTTGGTAGAGATCGACCGAAAGAGACTGGTATTTAAAGTGGAAGCTTTTGATGAGCGCGGTAAGATCGGTGAGGGAACTCATGAGCGTTTTATCATTGACAATGAGAAGTTCCAGGATAAAGCAAATAATAAATAAGATTAAAAAATAGTCTTCTGCAGAGAGCAGGATCTGCCTGAGAAAAAGATACATTTTTTTGCCTGGGGAAAAGGAAAAAAGTGTATCTTTTTTTTACAGATTTTTGTGAGCAGCATTGAAATAAAAGATACACAGTGTTAAACTATTCACAGACAGCTATTGAAACAGAAGAAAGGTAGTGATTGATCATGGCTGGAAAAGAAATTAAAATTTATGGTGAAGATGACCGCAATATCAGGATCCGTCCTTATGAGCATCATACGAAGTATTATGAGACAGACCAGATGGGGATTATCCATCATTCGAACTATATTAAATGGATGGAAGAAGCCAGAATGGATCTGATGGATCAGATCGGGCTGAATTATAAGCAGATGGAAGAGCTTGAGATCATCAGTCCGGTATTATCCGTTTCCTGCGAATATCACAGTATGGTTCATTTTGATGATACGGTAGTGATCGAGACGAAGATCACAAAGTATAATGGAATTAAGATGGATTTAGAGTATCGGATGACAGATAAAGAGACAGGAGAATTGCGAACGACAGCCAGAAGCTCGCATTGCTTCCTGAACCGTTCCGGCAGACCGCTTTCCTTAAAGAGATCTTATCCGGAGATTGATACGAAGTTCTTTGAATTTACGGACGAGAATGAGGCATAATTACCGGGTGAACAGATAAAAAAGACAGAATGAGAGGTAGAGAAAAATGATACCAGAGAGATTAGCTGCGCTTCGGGAGGAAATGAAACGCAGAAATATAGATATTTATGTAGTGCCAACTGCTGATTTTCATGAATCAGAGTATGTTGGGGAATATTTTAAAGCAAGAAGATTTATTACCGGATTTACAGGTTCTGCAGGAATTGCAGTGATCACATTGACCGAAGCAGGACTTTGGACAGATGGAAGATATTTTGTTCAGGCAGAGCGCCAGCTTGAAGGCAGCACGGTTACTTTATACCGCATGGGTGAGGAAGGTGTGCCGACAGTAGATGAATTTATCGCAGATAAATTACCGGAGGCAGGCTGCCTTGGATTTGATGGACGCGTTGTGAATGCCGCTTGGGGCGAAAAACTGTTACAGATCGCAGAGAAGAAAAACGGACATCTTTATGTCAGTGAAGATCTGATCGATCTTGTGTGGAAAGACAGACCGGAACTTTCAAGAGCATCCATGTTCCTTCTGGAAGAAAAATACTCCGGAAAGAGCACAGCAGACAAGCTGGCTGAGGTGCGGGCAGAGATGGCAAAGGATGGAGCCAATGTCCACATCCTTACAAGCCTTTACGACATTGCATGGCTGTTAAATATCCGTGGTGGTGATATTGCAAATGTACCGGTTGTACTGTCATATCTTGTTCTTACAGATACAGAATGCATCTGGTTTGTACAGGAAGAGGCATTGGATGATACGATCCGCGCATATCTGGCTGCAAACCATATCCAGACAAGATCATACAATGCCATTTATGATTATGTACCGACAATTGCGGAAAATGCAGTGGTACTGTTGAATAAGAGCGGCGTTAACTACCGCATCTGCAGTGAACTGAAGCCTCAGATCAAGGTTGTGAATAAAGCAAATCCAACAGAGCTGATGAAAGCGATCAAGAATCCAACAGAAGTGGATAACACACGTCTTGCACATGTAAAAGATGGTGTAGCTGTTACAAAGTTCATGTACTGGCTGAAAACAAATATCGGAAAGATACCGATGACAGAGATTTCAGCATCTGACTATCTGGAAGAGAGAAGACGGGAACAGGACAATTTTATTGACTTAAGCTTTGGAACGATCTGTGCATATGGAGCGAATGCCGCAATGATGCATTACTCTGCAACACCGGAATCCAATGCCGAACTGAAACCGGAAGGCTTTTTACTGGTAGATTCCGGCGGACATTATTATGAAGGAACAACAGATATTACAAGAACCTTCGTATTAGGACCGATCAGTGATGAGATGCGTACCCATTTTACCGCTGTATGCCGCTCAAACTTAAATCTTGCAAATGCAAAGTTTTTATATGGTGTATGCGGACTGAATCTGGATATTCTTGCACGCGGACCATTATGGGAGATGGGAATTGATTATAAATGCGGAACCGGACATGGCGTTGGTTATATTTTAAATGTACACGAAGGACCGAATGGTTTCCGTTGGAAGATCGTTCCGGAACGCCACGACAGTGGAGTACTTGAGGAAGGTATGATCACAACAGATGAACCTGGCGTTTATCTGGAAGGAAAATATGGAATCCGTACAGAAAATGAGCTTGTCTGCAAAAAGGCAGAGAAGAATGAGTATGGACAGTTTATGGAGTTCGAAAATATTACTTATGCACCGATCGATCTGGATGCGATCGACCCAGATCAGATGAGCCTCCGTGAAAAAGAAATGTTGAATAATTATCATAAGAAGGTATATGAAGTGATCTCTCCTTACCTGACAGAAGAAGAGAACGAATGGCTGAAGAAGTATACCCGCGCAATTTAAGAAACGTTACAGTATGGGACTGCCGCATGCGGCAGCCCCTTTACTGCTTTTTAAATAAGAAGAAGGAGACATGACGTTTATGAGCGAAAAGCTTGTATTGATCGATGGACACAGCATATTAAACCGGGCATTTTTTGGAATCCCGGATCTTACAAATGCGGAAGGTCTGCATACGAATGCCGTATATGGCTTCTTAAATATTATGTTTAAGATTCTCGAAGAGGAACAGCCGGATTATCTGACCGTAGCGTTTGATGTGTCACAGCCTACATTCCGACATGAGATGTATGCAGAATACAAGGGAACCAGAAAGCCAATGGCAGCAGAACTGCGGGAGCAGGTTCCGCTGATGAAAGAAATGTTAAAGGCAATGGGTGTGACAGTCATTGAAAAAGGCGGTTACGAAGCAGATGACCTGCTTGGAACAATTGCAAAGAAAAGCGAAGAAAAAGGAATCGAGGTTTCTGTTGTATCCGGTGACCGGGATCTTTTGCAGCTTGCGACAGATCATATTAAAATCCGTATTCCGAAGACAAAAAAGACGGGAACAGAGATCGAAGATTACAATACCAAAGAAGTCATGGAAAAATATCAGGTGACGCCAACAGAGTTTATTGACGTGAAAGCCCTGATGGGGGATGCTTCTGATAATATTCCGGGAGTCCCGGGAATCGGCGAAAAGACGGCAACGGCATTGATCGCACAGTATGGAAGCATTGAAAACTGTTATGCACATGTGGATGAGCTTAAGCCGCCAAGAGCAAGTAAGAACCTGAAGGAATACTATGAGCAGGCAAAAATGAGCAAAACACTTGCCACGATCGATACGCATGCAGAGATTTCTTATGACCTAGAGGATGCAAAACTTGATAAGATCGCAGATCTGTATACAGAGGAAGCTTATCTTTTGTGCAAACGCCTGGAATTTAAAAATATGCTTGGCAGATTCGATGTGGATGCACCAAAAAATCATGCAGAAGATGCATTCCGGCTGATCACAGACAGAAAAGAAGCCGAAAAGATTTTTGGAAAAATAAAAGGAAAAAGCTGTGCTTTTGTAGTCATCCCATTTGAAGAAAACAAAGATTCCAATATGGAAGCATCCGGTCAGATGAATCTGTTTGATACCGGAGTAAAAAATGAATTTCTTGGAATGGCAATTGCTTTTGGTGAGGAAGACATTTATTTTGTAAAGGCAGGAGAAGAGCTTACAAGTGAGCGGCTAGTAGAGCTTTTGACACATACACAGGCCGCAGAATATCGGACACTGGATCTGAAGCCACAGTTAAAACATCTTCATATGATCGAGAAAAAAAACAATGGAGATCTGTCGGGGGAAAATATTTCAGATGCCGTGATCGCAGCATATCTGTTAAATCCACTGAAAAATGAGTATCCATATGAAGATATTGCAAAAGACTATGCAGGATTAATGATCCCATCAAGGGCAGATCTGATCGGAAAGCTGTCTTATGATGCTGCAATAGAAGAAAAACCGGAAGAAATGACAAGGATAGCCTGCTATATGGCGTATACTGCATACGTTACCCGGAAGGCAATGCAGGAGCAGTTAGAAGAGACACAGATGGAACAGCTCTATCAGACGATCGAGATGCCATTAGTATATACACTGGCGGATATGGAACATACCGGAATTGCAATTGATGCAAAGAGCCTGAAAGAGTATGGAGAAAAATTGTCTGTCCGTATTGCAGAGCTGGAGGGGCAGATTTATGAGGAAGCCGGGGAAGAATTTAATATTAATTCGCCGAAACAGTTAGGCGTGATCCTTTTTGAAAAGCTGCAGATGCCATACGGCAAAAAGACGAAAACCGGTTACTCTACAGCAGCAGATGTGTTAGATAAGCTGGCACCGGAATATCCACTCGTAGCAGATGTGCTCGAATACAGACAGCTTTCAAAATTAAAATCCACCTATGCAGATGGACTTGCCAATTACATCAGGGAGGACGGACGGATCCATACATCGTTTAACCAGACGATCACAGTAACCGGCAGGTTAAGCAGTACAGAGCCGAACCTTCAGAATATACCGATGAGGATCGAACTTGGAAGACTGATCCGTAAGACATTTTTGCCAAAACCGGGCTGTGTATTTATGGATGCAGATTATTCCCAGATCGAACTCCGTGTACTTGCACATATGTCCGGGGACGAGAAGCTGATCGAGGCATACCAGCAGGCACAGGATATCCACCGGATCACAGCATCGCAGGTATTCCATATACCATTCGATGAAGTGACTGACTTACAGAGAAGAAATGCAAAAGCGGTAAACTTCGGCATTGTTTATGGAATCAGTTCTTTTGGACTGAGCCAGGACTTAAGCATCAGTAAAAAAGAAGCTGCAGAATATATCGAACGCTATTTTGAAACTTATCCGAAGATCAAGGGATTTTTGGACGGACTGGTAGAAGGGGCAAAGGAAAAAGGTTATGTTACAACCATGTTTGGCCGCAGACGTCCGGTTCCGGAGCTTATGAGCAGTAATTTCATGCAGAGATCCTTCGGGGAAAGAGTTGCGATGAATGCCCCAATCCAGGGAACAGCGGCAGATATTATTAAGATCGCGATGATCCGTGTGCATGACAGACTGTTAGAGGAGCATTTAAAATCGCGCCTGATCATTACAGTACATGATGAGCTCCTTTTAGAAGTGGAAGAGGATGAGGTAGAACAGGTAAAAGAAATCCTCACCGAAGGTATGAAAGGTGCAGCAGACCTGAGCGTTACACTGGCAATTGATCTTCATACAGGAAAAAACTGGTATGAAGCAAAGTAGAAGGATAAAGGTGGAGACAATATGAGATTTATCGGGATTACAGGTGGTGTAGGTGCCGGAAAATCAGCAATCTTAGATTATCTTTCCAGAAAAGACGGAGTGAGAGTCATGCTGGCAGATGAGATCGCACATGATCTGATGGAACCCGGAACTGACTGCTTTGAGAAGATCAGAAAACAGTTTCAGATGGAGGATATCTGGACAGATGATGGGAAGCTTGACCGGTTAAAGCTGGCACAGGTGATTTTTGCTGATGTGGAAAAAAGAAATATTTTAAATGGGATCGTGCATCCGGCGGTAAAAAAATACGTGATCGCAGAAGCAAAAAAGGAACGGATGGAAGGAAAAAGAAAGCTGCTTGTTTTAGAAGCAGCCCTTCTGATCGAAGAACATTATGATGAAATCTGTGATGAACTCTGGTATATTTATACAAGTGAAGAAAACCGTGCCGAAAGACTTAAGACATCGCGTGGCTATTCAATGGAAAAGATAAAAAATATTTTTGACAGCCAGTTAAAAGAGGAAGATTACAGAAAATACTGTCAGGTTGTGATCGACAATAATGGAAGTATAGAACAGACCTGTCGCGAGATCGACCAGGCATTGCAGCGTGAGTAACGCCGAACTGAATTTTACGGAAAGAGAAGAAAACAAAATGGAATTATGCAGTATTGCAAGTGGAAGCAGCGGAAACTGCATCTGTGCCGGCACTGACAGCTGTCATGTGCTGATCGATGCAGGAATCAGCGGAAAGAGGATCGAAGCGGGCTTAAACAGCATTGATCTGAAAACAGAAGAGATGCAGGCAATTTTGGTCACGCACGAACATATTGATCACATTGCGGGGCTTGGAGTCATTTCCAGAAGATATGGATTGCCGATTTATGCGACTGCTCCGACGATAGAAGCAATTTTACATACAAAATCTGTAGGAAAAATAGACGAAAGCCTGTTTCATGCCATTGAGCCGGATGAAACGTTTAGAATCGGAGATCTTGCCATTGAACCGATCCATATTTCACATGATGCAGCTGATCCGGTTGCATACAGGCTGAATCAGGAAGAGAAGTCCATGGCAGTTATGACGGATCTTGGAACTTATGATGACCATATTGTGGAAAAATTAAAAAACCTGGATGCCCTTTTACTGGAAGCAAATCATGACGTACGCATGCTTCAGGCAGGAGCTTATCCTTACCCGCTGAAGCAGAGAATCCTTGGAGACAGGGGACATTTATCGAATGAACTCAGCGGTCAGCTTTTGGGACAGGTATTACATGATAATTTAAAGCACATTATATTAGGACATCTGAGCAAGGAAAATAATTATCCGGATCTTGCATATGAAACAGTCAGACTGGAAGTGGACCTTGGCGAAAATCCATATAAGGCAAGTGATTTTCCGATGTTTGTTGCAAAAAGAGATGAGGCATCACAGAAAATCGAGTTTTAAAGATACTGGAAAAGACAGATAGTTTGCACAGAATTCTGATATTGGATTTTGAAAAGACACAAGAAATTTATTTAGTAGTGGAAATTATAAAAGATTTATGATAATATGTTATCTAATTATAAATCAATATAGTAAAGTGGTAAGACGCGAAAGCGTCTGAAGCCAGAACATGAACGCATAAAAGGAGAAGAAAAGATGGAAAACACAGCAAACAAGACCATTATAACTGTAGTAGGAAAAGATACAGTCGGCATTATTGCAAAAGTATGTACGTATCTTGCCGATACAAAAGTAAATGTCCTTGACATTTCCCAGACGATCGTATCCGGGTATTTTAATATGATGATGATCGTAGATATGACACAGTCTGTAAAATCTTTTTCTGAATGCCAGAAAGAACTGGATGTACTTGGTGAAGAGATCGGTGTATCAATCAAATGCCAGAAGGCAGAGATTTTTGATATGATGCACAGAATTTAATCTGTCAGGATGGATAACAGGCAAATAGCAGGAGGTCTGGCGGCACAGAACAAGCCATTCCTGCCTGCAACCAAAAGATGGAAAGGCATATTATTATCATGATAAACATATTAGAAGTAAATGAAACGAATAAAATGGTAGAGCAGGAAAATCTTGATGTCCGCACGATTACGATCGGTATCAGTTTATTGGAATGCATCGATTCAGATCTGAAGAAGCTGAATGAAAATATTTATAACCGGATCACGACAGTTGCAAAGGATCTTGCTTCTGTTGGAGAGAAGATTGAGCGGGAATTTGGAATTCCGATCGTGAATAAGCGTATTTCAGTTACACCGATCGCACTGGTTGGTGGAGCAGCCTGTAAGACACCAGAGGATTTTGCAACGATCGCGGATACCTTAGACCGCGCAGCAGAAACAGTCGGAGCCAATCTGATCGGAGGATACTCTGCACTGGTTTCCAAGGGAATGACAACAGCGGATGAAATGCTGATCCGTTCTATTCCAATGGCATTATGCAGAACCAACAGAGTGTGCAGCTCTGTTAATTTAGCTTCCACCAAGACCGGAATTAATATGGATGCTGTCAAGCTTATGGGTGAGATCCTTCTTGAAGTGGCAGAACAGTCCAAGGACAGGGATTCTGTCGATTGCATGAAGCTTGTAGTATTTTGTAATGCTCCGGATGATAACCCATTTATGGCAGGAGCTTTCCATGGTGTAACAGAAGCAGATGCGATCATCAATGTCGGCGTCAGCGGTCCTGGCGTTGTTAAGACAGCACTTGAAAAAGTCCGTGGTGAGAATTTTGAAGTACTCTGTGAGACGATCAAAAAGACTGCATTCAAAGTAACCCGTGTCGGACAGCTTGTAGCGCAGGAAGCAGCCAGACTGTTGAATATCCCATTTGGTATCGTAGATCTTTCCCTGGCACCAACACCGGCTGTCGGAGATAGTGTGGCAGACATTCTCTGTGAGATCGGTCTGGAATATGCAGGCGCTCCTGGAACAACAGCAGCACTTGCTTTATTAAATGATCAGGTGAAAAAAGGCGGTGTCATGGCATCCTCTTATGTAGGTGGCTTAAGCGGCGCATTTATTCCGGTAAGTGAAGATCAGGGAATGATCAATGCAGTGGAAGCAGGTGCGATCACACTGGAAAAATTAGAAGCAATGACCTGCGTGTGCTCTGTTGGACTTGATATGATCGCAATTCCTGGCGATACAAAGGCAACTACAATCTCAGGAATGATCGCAGACGAGATGGCACTTGGAATGATCAATCAGAAGACAACAGCCTGCCGACTGATCCCTGTAATTGGAAAGGGAGTAGGCGAACAGGTAGAATTCGGTGGATTATTTGGTTATGCACCGATCATGCCGGTAAATAAATTTTCCTGTGATGATTTTATTAACCGTGGAGGCAGAATCCCGGCACCGATCCATAGCTTTAAAAACTAAGGGCAGAGCCTTGATTCAGGTGCAACATATTGACAAGTGGAAAAAGTACAGATATACTACATAAGACAAAATATGTATGTTAGACATATTTTGAGGCCAGAAATAAAAGCTGGAGGTATTGGATATGAAATGTCCTTTTTGCGGCAGTGACAACACCAGAGTAATTGATTCAAGACCGGCAGAAGACAATAGTGCTATCCGCCGCAGAAGAATGTGTGATGTCTGCGGAAAGCGGTTTACAACTTATGAAAAAGTGGAAACAATACCATTTATCGTGATCAAGAAGGATAATAACCGCGAACAGTATGATCGATCCAAAATAGAAGCAGGAGTACTCAGAGCGTGTCATAAACGTCCGGTTTCAGTAAATCAGATCAATCAGTTAGTCGATGAAGTGGAGACGGAGATTTTTAACCGTGAAGAACGGGAAATCCCTAGTACGGTGATTGGTGAGATTGTAATGGATAAACTTCGGAATTTAGATTCAGTTGCATATGTGAGGTTTGCGTCAGTTTACCGTGAATTTAAGGATGTGAATACATTTTTAAGTGAATTAAAGAAAATGTTGGATAAATAGACCGACTGGCATAGACGGAAATTGTAATAAAATAGAAAACGGGGTGTTTTCAGATACATCCCCGTTTTTCTGTGTCTTGAGAAGAAAAAGCAGATCAGTAGAAAGGTAAAACAGGATGTTAGAAAAGTTCTATCCGGGTGAATATCTGGATTCAACGTACAGTATCGATTTTGACAGACTCTATCAGGAAGGATACAGGGGCATTATTTTTGATATTGATAATACACTTGTTCCGCATGGGGCACCAGCAGATGAGCGGGCATGTGCGTTGTTTTCCCATTTAAAAGAACTGGGGTTTTCATGTATGCTTCTGTCCAATAATAAGGAGCCTCGTGTAAAGCTGTTCAATGATGCAGTAGGTGTATCCTATATTTATAAGGCAGGGAAGCCAAAGACAGGAAACTACAAAAAAGCAATGATGCAGATGGGAACGGATGTGTCAGACACGATTTTTGTAGGGGATCAGATTTTCACAGATATTTATGGGGCGAATCTTGCAGGGATCCGCACAATATTAGTGAAGCCGATCCATCCAAAAGAAGAGATACAGATTGTATTAAAGCGCTATCTGGAAAAAATCGTTTTGTTTTTTTATAAAAGAAAACTGAAACGGGAAAATAAAAAATAACAGAGAGAGGGAGAAAAAAATGAAAATTGCAATCGGAAATGATCATGCAGCAACAGAGTTAAAATTCACAATTATGGAGTATGTAAAAAGTCTTGGACATGAAGTGGTAAACTTTGGTACAGACGGAACAGAGAGCTGTAACTATCCGGAATTCGGAGAGAAAGTCGGACGTGCCGTTGTGAATGGCGAAGCTGACTGCGGTATTTTAATCTGTGGAACAGGCGTTGGTATTTCTATCGCTGCAAATAAAGTAAACGGTGTCCGTGCAGCAGTCTGCTCAGACTGTGCAACAGCAAGACTGGTAAAAGAACACAACAATGCAAATATTATTGCATTTGGAGCAAGAATCGTCGGAACAGAGCTTGCAAAAGATATCGTAAAGGCATATCTTGATGCAGAATTCCAGGGTGGAAGACATCAGATGAGAATTGACATGATCCATGAGATCGAAACAAAAAATGAATAATAAGTGAAGTATAGAGCATGTTTCGTGAAAAAAAGCTTGAAAAGTGTTGCTTTTTATTATAAAATATAGAAATCAGAGAGCTTTTATGCTCGTACGCATTTTTAAGGAGGAAATTTGAATGATTTCAGCAGGCGATTTCAGAAATGGTATCACTATTGAATTAGAGGGTAACGTTTATCAGATTATCGAATTCCAGCACGTTAAACCAGGTAAAGGTGCAGCGTTTGTAAGAACTAAGTTAAAAAATATCAAGAGTGGCGGTGTAGTTGAGAAAACATTCCGTCCTACAGAGAAATGCCCACAGGCACGTATCGAGAGAAAAGATTATCAGTATTTATATGCTGATGGCGA